>JAIOQL010000498.1 GCA_021413405.1 Leptospira sp. | reverse complement strand
CGGTCAGGTTCAGGAATTTCTGAATTCTGAGAAATCCAACCTGATTATAATTGATCATCACAACGAAGTGGAAGCAAAAACACCAGGTATTTTTTCTTTTCCGGAGATCGGTTCGACTTCTGAAATTATTTACGAACTCATTGAGCTTTCCGGGAATGTTCCGGATTATAATGCGTCAGTTGCACTTTACCTCGGAATAATCATGGATACTGGTCAGTTTAAATACAATAAGACGCGTCCGAGAACACATGAGATTGCGGCAAAACTCCTGCAAAATAATTTTCCGACAGAAGAACTTTCCAGAAAACTTTTCGAAGATTTCCCCTACCAGAAACTTTTTTTAAAAAGAGATGTATATCAATCAATAAAAATTGAACCGGAACACAAGTTGGCCTCGCTACAGATTACTCAGGAGGTTCTCAAAAAATATGACAGTTCCAACAGTTTGGGTGAAAGCCTTGTGAACGAACTTCTTGGACCGGTTGAAATTGTGAAAGCCGTAATTTTTACCGAATCAGATAATGGTCAGATAAAGATAAGTTTCCGTTCCAAAGGGAAAGTTGATGTTTGTATGATCGCAAAGGAATTTGGAGGAGGGGGACACACAAATGCGTCAGGCGCAACTGTTGCCGGTTCCCTTGAAGAAGTGAAGAGGAAAGTACTCGAAAGACTTAGATTTTAATGCTGTTTAATTCAATCCCATTTCTGATTTTCTTTGCACTTGTTTATGTTATATATTGGAATATTTCTGCCCGGTTCAGACATCGGTTCCTGATTCTTTCCGGATTTGTTTTCTATGGATATTTTTCGATTCCTTTCCTTTTTCATTTCCTTTTTGTTATCGCTCTAAACTACTACCTGTATTATAAAATAAAGACTGGAAATTCTGGTTTTTATGTTAAAATATCTGTAATCCTGAATCTCCTGAATCTTGGTTTTTTCAAATATTTTTATTTTTTTACAAAATTCCTGGGAGATATAAACGGAAACGAAGCCTTTCTGAAGGCCCCGGATCTTGTATCAATTACTCTGCCTCTTGCAATCAGTTTCTACTCGTTCCAGATGATAGCCGCAGCAATTGACGCGTACCGGAAGAAAGAGGGCGAAATTATTTCGTTCGAAACATACCTGTTATT
>JAIOQL010000506.1 GCA_021413405.1 Leptospira sp. | reverse complement strand
GTGGTTTTTCTTCGTCAGCTTCTTCTTAGCGTTTTAATTTCCGGAGAACTCTTTTGAGCATAATGTTATATTCTTTAAGCAGTTCCGTTTCTATTTTTACGCCTTCTCTTCCATCTATCCTGTGAATATCGCTTTGCATCGACTGGAGGTGTTTTAGAGTTTTTTCAAAATCTTTTTTTCCGAAAAGACATCTCGCAATCCATAAATCCCCTTCAAAAATTGAACTTTGTATCTGGCGAATTTCTATCGGGCTGAATTTCCGGAGATCCGAATAATCAATAGCTCCTTTGAATTCCACGATTGCCCTGTCATAGTAAGACGGGTTTGTTTCTCCGAGCTTATAGAGCAGCCGGCCTCTTCGCATACGGATATTTTTTTCTTCTTTTCCGCCGCCCGCAAAAAATATCATCATCTCCAAAAGCTGATCGGCTTCCCCGGGAGAAAGTACGTCAAGTTCCAGAAAAAAATTTGCACGGGATACTATTTTTATGAATTCTTTTGCTGGTACAATGTCCGGAAAATGATTGTTTTTAATTTGCGACCAGAACCTGGTCAGCTGGATCTTTTTTGACAGTGAATCTATTCCCGGATCTTTTTCTCTTATTTTTCCGAGAACGAAATCCTCCGTGTTGATCAGGTATGTTGAATAGGCCAGGATTGCATCGGAAGGTCTGCACGCTGCAAAGGCTACAGTGTCTATCGATATAGGTACGTCTGTTTCCGGTCCGGAAAAATTTAGTGCCCTTCTGAAATAATCAAGCGCCTCGAGAGTTTCGGAAATATTATCGCTCCAGTAATTTTTTGGATCCCGCGGTGTAGGTAGCGGAGCTCTTTGATTCCCGATTCCTCCCTGGGATCTTTCCTTTTCCTTGCCCATCGTCCAGTTCCTGTTTTCCTGGAGCCAGGTTGGCTGGTAAAAAATTGCATCTTTATGATTGAGGCCCAGGTGAAACCGGCAGGAATCTGCCATCAATCCCAGATCAACTTCTTTCTTTTCAAGGATAGATTTTCCTTTCGACATAAATTTATGTGCAACTTTTGCATTATAGCCGGGTGGTGAATACCAGACTGCGAGCCTCGAATATAAACGGTCCTTATATATAAAAATCACCGGTCCGGCAATTATCCAGATTCCTACGGTGACCAGAATAAATTTCAGATTTTCTTTAACGAGTTTCAAAGAGGCATAACCTTAGAATAAATCGTTCGACTTTTTGTGCATTTCATTGCAATTTGTATCTCGTAGCATTATTTAATATGAATCAAGCATTTAAACTATTTCCGGCAGCGCTTTCTTTCTGCATTGCGGCATCAATTTATGCTGATCCATTGCCGGATAAAATTTGTAATTTTACCAGCCCGGAATCCGACCAGTCCGTGAAGGTCTCTCCTGAATTCATTCTTTCTTTAGCCTTGAACGAGCAATCTGTTGCATTATGGAAATATTATGATAAGCCGGATGAAAAAGCCAAATTCAACAAAAGTGCGATAAAATATTTCAATGCATATTTCGATTGTCTAAAACTGGGTGGAATCCGGGATACCCATGCCGTTTCTCATTTTTTGAAAGCAATCAGTCATTATGAACTTGCGGAATATGAAAATTCCGGTCAGGAAATCGCAAAATCGATTAAAATTAACGTCCGGCAAAGGGATGCTCATTTTTTACAAGGCAGGATTTTTTATAAACAAGGCAGGTTAAAAGAATCATCTGATTATATTGAAAAACTTCTTCCAATGTTTTCAGACGATTCTGATATCCTTTTTTTTCTTGCTTCGATCAACGCAGATCTCGGAAATTTTTCGAAAGCAATTTTATATTACAGTTCTCTCCTTGATTCCATTCAGAACAGGGAAGGGGATATGCGCTATAATATCCGGGTTCTAAAAGCGATGGGCGATATCTATTCCCGGACAGGCCAAAGCAAGAAAGCAATTTTCTATTACAAAAGTTATCTGAACTATAATCCTTCAGATATTGAGACGAGTTTTGCCTATGCCCAGATTCTCAATAATAATGGGAATTTTAGATCCTCCAAGGCTGAACTTCTTAAGATCCTGGAAAAAATGCCGACTAACTTACAAGTTGAGCAAATGCTCGCCGAAATGTATTTTATTGAAGCGAGATCTCATGCAGTAACATATTTTGAATCTCTTGCGAGAGCAGGAAGAATCCCGAAAAAATCGTACGTTGATTTTTTATTCAACATATTGAAGGGCAGGCATTCGGAATCACTTGATTTTTTCAGATATACAGTAAAAAATCAGCCGAAGCGTCTTTCTGCGCATCTCGCGCTCATTGAAATTTATAAAAAAACCGGAAAATTTTCCGAATATTCTGCAGAACTGAAAGAAACCGCTGAAGTTGCATTCACTTTCAAGCAGTTCCTGCTTTCAGCAGACCTTTCGAACGAAGTTAATTCGCTTTGGCAAAAACATCCTGAACTGAAGGGAAGCTATGCTCAACTCTATGATTTTATGGCGAGCTGCTATGAAGAATCCGGTTTTCCGAACAGAGCCCTGATTTCGATTCGAAAGGCAATAGCCTTTGCGGAGAAAACGGAAGAAAAGGAAAGCATGAGCCTGCACCTTGCCTATATTCTTCGCCTCCCTGGAATAAAGAAATACGGCGAATCAATTGAAATAGTTGAAAAAGTTATCCGCGAAAATCCGGGAAATGCCTACGCAAACTTCCTGCTCGGGCTAAACTATATTGCTCTTGAGAAATACCAGGAAAGTGTCCAGGCATTTACAAGGGCAATCGGGATTGATCCAAAGAATTCCAATTATTTTTTTTATAGGGCTTCAGCGAATGAGAAACAGGAAAAATTCAAAGAAACTGCGGAGGACCTCAAAAAGGCAATAGAAATCGACTCCAATAATTCGAATGCTTTCAATTTTCTTGGTTATCTGTACACTGAAAGAAATATTGAAAAAGAAGAGGCTCTTTCGCTGATAAGAAAAGCAGTTGAGCTGGAGCCGGACAACGGTGCTTTCCAGGATAGTCTCGGGTGGGCATATTTCAAGATGGACAAACTTGAAGATGCGCTTCATCATCTGAATCTTGATGACAAAATGATGATTGACCGTAAAGAGGACGATCCGGTTATTTTTGATCATTTGGGTGATCTTTATTTACGGAAGAATGATATCGTCAATGCAGAAAGCTTTTGGAGCCGGGCACTGAAACTTCAAATGTCAGCAAAAGACAGGGAGCGGATCAGGCGAAAAATTAAATCTTCCGTGAAGTAAAAATGCTGATATGTCATTTCATCAAATAAAAAAAATCCTACTACTAACAGGTTCATCGGCGCTTTTAATTCTGATTTCTTGCACATCAGCACCTGACATTGAAGATGTTCAATTTCTCTCTGCAAAACAAAAAAAGTTTCACCCGTTTTCTGATAAACGCTCCGCTCCGCTTATCGCGATGACAGAAAGACTCGATTCTGATTCACAATCATTTTCCGGGGATTTTTCAATCCGGATCGAATCGGGTATAAATCAGAAAGAGAAAATCAATCTCGACGGCAGGATATTTTTCAGCAAGAGATCGGGAAAAATCAAAATACAGCTGATGGATTCATTGTTCGGACTGATTTTTTCCCAGGTGATAAGCTCCAGTGACAAAATTGATATAAAATCTGCCGGCAAAGATGAAATCCATTCACAGCCTATGGATGATATCCGCCTTGTAGATCCGAGAACAAAAAAGACAACCATCATTCCGTTTCCGATCATATACTACGCACTCTCACTTGGTTTTTCACAGGAATTCAAAAAAAATAAAAGTTATTTTTCACCTGAAGAAAATCGGGTTCTCGTGGTCCGCGGAAAAGATGAATACCAGTATGTTTTTTCAAACGGCATTCTTGATTCTCTCGAGTTTTATTCCGAATTGAAGAATATAAAGGCGATTGCAACCGTGCGGAATAAACAAGGGAAAAATTTACATCCACCTGATGCTTTGATTACAAAAGTAGCAAATCTCAAAACGGACCAGGAAACAAATCTGATTGAATTGAAATTCAAAACTGTCAAACGTGGAGTGGAAATTCCGGAATCAGTTTTTAGATTTTAATGGGTTGACTGAGAAATAATAGCGGTAGACTTATTCAATTGCCACGAATTAAGCAAAAAAATATTGAATGAGATTGTAAGAAGCGGAAGCGATACAACAATCTCTACGATTGGCATAACTTTGCGACGATTTTTAGAAATGGACTAGTGAAATTGAAAGCAGCAGATCCGACCCGGCCTCTTGTTTCCGGAAATTTCATTTTCCTACCACTTTTCATCGTTTGTGTTCTCAATATTTTCTGTTCACCCTCGAAACTTTCCAATATCTGTGATTTAAACAGTAAAAGCTATTTTACAACAGTTTTATTTAAATCTGTTTTGGGAGACGGGTCTGGTTTATGCGGATTTGGATTGCAACCTTTATTCCCCTTTAAAATTTCCGGTACAATTTCCGGTCTCATTTCAAACGGACTTGTTCTGCAAAACAATGGTGCGGACGATCAGACGATTGGGTATGCGGGAACAGCATTTTCATTCCCCACCAAAACAAGCTCCTACAATGTAACAGTAAAATCATCACCGATCCTTGCAAATTGTACCGCTACTAACGGAACCGGAACTGCAACGGCTGATGTCAGCAACATCACAATCAGTTGCACTCTAAAAACACTAAATATCGCCGGCAACGTTACTACAATTGCTGGAAGCGGAGTTGGATCAGCAGACGGGATAGGAACAACTTCTGCAACATTTAATACCCAGCAAGGAATTGTCTGTGACGGAACGAATTTATTTATTGCTGATAACAATAATCATACAATCAGAAAAATGGTTCTCGCAACTGGTCAGGTGACTACAATTGCTGGAAGTGCAGGACTCACTGGTTCTAACGATGCGATTGGAAGTGCGGCAAGATTTAACTTCCCCCAGACATTATTTTTAGACGGAACGAATTTATATATAACAGACGTTATAAATAATACCATCCGAAAGATGGTGCTCGCATCAGGTCAGGTGACTACAATTGCCGGTTCAGTGGGTGTTCCTGGAAATATTGATGGAATTGGAACTGCTGCAACATTTAACAATCCGCTTGGGCTTTCTGGGGATGGAACAAATTTGTATGTTGCGAATTTTGTGAGTCATACAATCCGTAAAATTGTGATTTCAAATAACGCAGTGACTACAATTTCCGGATCTTCTGGAGTATCCGGATCACTTGACGCAACCGGACTGACGGCGACATTCGCCCAACCTACTTCAACTGTCTACGATGGTTCCAATCTTTATATTGCCGATTTTTCGAATCATATTTTCCGGAAGATGGTACTTTCATCGGTTAGTGTAACTACGATTGCAGGTCTTGCGCTCACAAATACTCCAATCGGACAGGATGGAACGGGAAGTGCGGCAAGATTTAATAACGCGCAAGATATGATAATTGACGGAACCAATATGTATATCGTAGACCGGGCGAATCATTCCATCCGGAAAATGGTTTTAGCGACGGGTGTAGTCACAACTATCGCCGGTTTATCTGGAACTCCCGGCACTGCTGATGGAAGTGGAACCACCGCAAGATTCAACAACCCACAGGGCGTAACGACCGACGGAACAAGTCTGTATATCTCCGATTCGCTGAATCATCGGATTCGAAAAATTCAATGAGAACAGATTGATATATTTAATCCACTTTTATCATCGGACTCAGTATAATTTTACTTTTCATTGAATTCGAAATCAGGCATGCAGCTTCTGATTTATGAATGATCTTTTCGGCTTTTTCACGATCTTTTTCATCCCTGATGGAAATAACCGGAAATAACTCTATTTCACTGATCATAAATTTTCCGTCCACTTTTTCAAGTTTCGCGATTGCCTTGCATTCAAATGTATTGAATTCAAACTTTGAATTTTCGGCTACTGCGAGAAAAGTTGTCATGAGACATACGTTAGCCGCTGATGCGAACAGGTGCTCCGGTGACCAGATCCCTGGATGCCCCTTTGGAAATTCGGGTGGAGTTGCCACCTCGAGATCCGGAAGTCCCGGACCTGATGAGATCCCTTTCCTGTCCCTTGTCCATTTTACTGTGGTTTCATATAAATGCACGTCTTCCATAATTAATCTCCTTTTGATACTTTAGATATCAGGCTGAACGCACCACGTAAATCACCCAACGCATAACCCGTTGCCTTGTCTTCCGGATAAAGTGATTTGATTTTCTTCAATGTTTCAGGCTCGATATTGGAATTATTTCCGTGGCATTGAAGACACATCGGGTTTTTTAGAAGAATCGGCTTCATTACGCGAAATCCCTCTTTTGTGTTTTCTGCAACAACCTGAGGATCTTTACCATTCTGAATTTCTACTGCCCAGGTTTTCAGTATTCCCGTTTCAAACCCGTCGGGTTTGTGCAAAGGGTTTCTGAATTTTTCTGAGATCCTTCTTATACTGATTTTTTCTTTTGCAGAAAAAGAATTTTCAGTTTCGGGCGAAATGATTTTGCATTTTTCAACGGCGTATGCAGTTCCTCTCTCTTTAATTGCTTTTGTAAGATCTGCCTGAAGTTGTGCCTGGAATTTATCGATAATTATTACCGATGCCACTGTCCTTCCGTGATCTGTCTTACTGCAGGACAATCCGGAAATTAAACTCAGAATGGTCAGATAATATATTCGTGTTATCATAGAGAAAATGCCGAAGCAATGACGCCTTTCAGATCTTTCTCCATGCTCCTCGCTGATACACCTTTTGCCAGGCAATCATCGAGGTGGAATTCGACATAGGCCTGTCCGAATTTTTTCATTGCGTTCGTAGTCGCTTTCACCA
>JAIOQL010000505.1 GCA_021413405.1 Leptospira sp. | reverse complement strand
AGCATTTTAATCCTACCAGTTGTCCTTAATTTCATATCCAGGATATCTTGCGTCGGATTTGTCTGCTCTGACTTCAAGGTCATCCACATAGAAATAAAAATTGCCACCTACTTCGTGCACATCGCTTGTTACAAAAAGAGAAACAAAATGCAGGTTTTTATCCAGAAGCGCAAATCTCGTGCTTTGCGGTAAAAAACCAGGAATCGTTGCTGTCAGCTTTCTCCAGCCAAAGAAATCAAGTCTTCCGAGCCGGATATTGTGTGTGTCTCCACGATAATCACGGAATTTAACATATAATGTGTGTCTGAATTTTCTTCCGAGAACCCAAACTGATACCTGGCGGGCTTTACCTTTAATGATATACTCGTGTGGAGGAGAAACTTCAACCCGGTCAAAACCTCTATTTGCAAAATATGTTTTCACACCAAGGAGATGGTTCTTGTCAATCCGGTTGCGTTGTTCAGGGTCAGTGACTTTTCCGTCCTTATCTTTATCAACACCATCAGGAACAGTGTTTTCATCAAACACGTCCTTCATGATTCCCCGTTGAACCATTTTCAGAATTTTAGTTTCACCGAGAGGAGTGGTTGCCCTTGCTCTCCAGTCTTCAGCTTCTTCAAAATCTTCTAAAATTATTTTTTCCAGAGGATCGGTCTTTCCCGCCTGGTCATTTTGTGGCTGGTTTTGTGGCTGGGTGGCAGGCGGCTGGTTTGCTCCCTGGCCGTTTAGTGACATGACTCCGAAAAAAAACAAGAGCATGTTTAAAATTAATATTTTGATCCTCATTGGTTCCACTCCTTCGTTCAGACAACGAAATTAAATATTGCAATTCTTTCAAAAACAGGAAACATTAGAAAACAGAATCTACTTTTCTCCATTCTCCGCAGCCATTACAGATTTGAAATTATTCAAAATTTCAATCATTCTTTCTATACCTTCCGCCGGGATAAATATAGAAGATTTTTTACTGTTTGACCACTCAGAAACTTTCAGATAGTAACCAGCCTGATTTTTTTTCAAGTCAACCAGAAAAGTCTTATTCTGGGTTACAATTTTCTCAGTCTGGATTTCCGGATCCATATCTTAGGTTTCTTAAATCTCTCCCTACTTTATATAAATATCGGTAATCCGGGACGAAAAATTAGTAAACCGGTATTAAAAATTCAAAATTACCATTTTAGTTTGTCTATGGCAATCTGAGCCTCTTTTTTGATCGAAACAGGGAATCCGGATTGAATTACCTTCATCAGAGGAATAAATGCCTGTTTTGACCCAAGTCGCCCAAGAGAATTTATGATTATTGATATCACTCTTATGTCTTCTGAGCTACGATTCTCTTTGCTATAGTCCCTATTCAACCGTTCCAGAATTGCTTTTGTTGCAGGAGCACTGTTTAACGAGAAATCTCCGAGAGAATGGGCACAGGCGCTGACAACGTCAAGACTCTTATCTTCCATCATCGTTTTCCTGACAATTTCAATGGCTGATACGGCCATTGGCGTCCTGTCAAAGACTCTCAGACAGATGCAGGCAGCACTTCTAACCTTATAGGTCGGCTTTGCCGGGGAATCCGTAGTGTTCTGTGTAATTGCATTGCTCATTGCGGTGATCACATTTTGCTGTTTTTCCGCCTCTGCTGGATTTTCATTGAGCAAAACTCCGATCCGGTTTATGGCTCTTTCCTTGACCATTGGAACAATTTCCGCATCAGCAGCGAGTTGGAGAAGCTGATCGATGTCTTTTAATTTGATCCGTTCAATTTTATCATAAACATCATAAAGTTGATCCTGTGAATTTACCCCTGAAGAAAAAGATATCATCTTTTATTTCCCATTTTACTTTCTATCCTCCAGTTTGAGTGCCTTATTCAGTAGATCAGCGACCTCACTGAAATGATCTTTCTTCCGGAGGCGAATGGAGGACGGCTTTTGGTTAGCAACAAACTCCTCCAGTGTAACTTTTATCCTGTGTATCGGACCCGCCATCCGATGAGAGAAGAACAGGCTGAATCCAATAATGACAATGAGATTCAAAAGGCTCACGATCAGTATTGGCTCAATGTAGAGATCAAAAGCGTTGTATTGCCTCGGTGGTTTCCCTGGAATTTCTCTCAAAGGAAAATAGGGAGTACCTGTTTCATCAAGAATCACTTTTCCATCGCCTGAAACAGACAATCCAACTGCTTTGTTTGCATCGACCTGAACGAGGACTGAGGCGCCATCGGGCAAAAGGCTGTATGGATTGCTTCGGAGGAGCCAAACGATTCCGACCACGAGAATTGCATTCAAAATCAGCACCGCAGAAAAACCAAAAATAAAATGGTTTTGAAATTCTTTGTCTATATAATATTTCCACCTGGTTTGTTTTTGCATTTATCCTCCTATGCAATAAAGTTTCCCCCGGTGCGAGGAGGCAAACTTGTCTGATCTAAATCCTGTCCAGTGATTATCGGCAGTTTTTTTGGGCATTCTGTCAAACTATTTTTGGAAAGTGGTGTGGATTGTTGGAAGAAACATGACTGAAAACAATGACCCCTTTCAGGCTATAAATAAATTGACCGGATCGCTAATTCAGTTTATTCCGTTAATAAGAGATTAATCCGATCAACAGCATGAATAAAAATCTTTCTGTAATTTTCCTTATCCTGGCGTCAATGAATTGCTACACTTTCCGTTACCAGAGTCCTTATGCGGACAGGGAAATCGTCCTCGCACCTCAAAGTGCATCCTGCCGAAGTAAAAGAGTTTTCGATCAATGGTTTGGTTTTTATGGTACGGTTGCGCTGAACAAAATCAACATGGATAATTTTTTGAGGGAACCGCAAACATCATACCGGATTACCGAAACCTATCTTCCGGGAGACGTTGTCGTATCTTTACTATTAGGGTTCATCAGTTCAGTTACAAAAAAGACACTGATTCTTGAAAGCTGTGATCAGAAAAAAATGGAAAGACCGGCTCAACCTATTTCGGTAGGCGACGAGTTAGAGGAAGAAACCAGACCGAAATCTTTGAAAAGATAATTTTTTTGAAAATTTATTTTTTTTCGTTATCTGTTTTTCCGGGAAGAACAGAATACTCCTGACCACCGATAATTTCTGTTTTCTGTTTTGCAGATTTCTCTTTTGAAGAACCGCTATAATCAAATGATTCAAAAACTATCGCTCTTGAGCTTCCCATTTTATTTCCAGCAATGAATCCGCTAACGTGGACATCTATTTCAAAACTTCCTGTTTCCGGTGCTTCTACAACGGCTGAGATCTGCAGTTTTTCTCCCGAATTCAATGTGGAGCTACCTGTGTTCAGATTTCCATTTCTCAAAATCAAAGGCTGTTTCAGTTCCGCAACGAGTGTAGCATTGGTCATATTCTGAAGAGCTGTGGCTGCGAGGTCTACGCTTACAGAACTTCCGGGCACAATTTTAGAATCGTAGCTCCATTCAATGAGCA
>JAIOQL010000504.1 GCA_021413405.1 Leptospira sp. | reverse complement strand
GAGCAATTGTGGCTCAACAACAAATCTGTCGTGGACCAGAGCGAAAAAAAAGTCAGGGACACTCTTCAGTCTATGCTGACCGGTATCAAGGGACAATATTCCGATGCAGTAGCGGGTGACGCAAAACTCAATTCTGATTTTGGAGATATGGAACAACTGGTAGCTGACATTCAGAGTAAGTTAGACGCCAATGCTCCACTTGACCAGATCGCCACACAGATGAGTGATTTTTTCCAGGCACAAAAACAATATGCGATTGAGAAACGGGATTATTGGAACACAGAGAAAGTCAGATCTGGAACACAAAGAGATGATGGGATGGTGTATAATTCGGCTGTAGGTAGTGCCAGCATGACCTGCGTTTCGGCTTTCTGTAGTGGGGGAAACACCTACAGATACGTATCTCAGATTGATATGTACGGGTCTTATGCGCTCCAGGGGGAAGTAATGAATACGTTTGGAGGCACCGATTTAGTCAATGGCAATGGGGGAGGGCTTCCGGTTTATTTTAATGTGTTTAATCCGGACCAATTATCAGTTTTCATGCCCGGCCTGATTCAGTCATCATCATGGTCAGGCTATCCTATAATCGCTTTCGTTCCAAACGGGGTAGAAGCGACCCCGCCTTACGACAATTTTTCCTGGAATTTCAATATGCCTATAGGCTATAATCCAGGTATTTCCGGCTTTTCCGGTCCTTCCTATTTCGGTGGTAACTACCAGATGAATTACTCATTTTCCGGTTATGATAAATACCAGATTAGTATCAATCAGAAAATGATCAAAGCGATGAGAGGAATCGCGGATATAAATGTTTCCGGTGTTGTCACTTCCCAATCAAGCAAGTTGTTATTTAGAGATCCGGCCGATGGAATAGAGAAAGAAGAATCTGTTTCTACTATCGATATGACCTCTCTGACGGGTGGTATCATGACCGGGTTAAGAACATTTATCCCGGAAGGTAAAGAATTCAGTCTTCAGACAGACTTTGTTTACAATGATGCAAATTCGCAATCGAACCAGGACCAGTGGCAATCGCTTGCCGATTCATACAGTGATCTTTCGGCAACATTTCTTGCGATGGTATCGC
>JAIOQL010000491.1 GCA_021413405.1 Leptospira sp. | reverse complement strand
CAAAGACCGGAGCCATCCCGATGGCGGTGGACGGTAAAATTACAATGTCCAGCATCAAGATGGTTCAACAGGTTTTCAAAAGAGATGAAGTTCTGGGTATATTCCCGGAAGGACATGATTATATGGTTCGAAATGATTTCTCTCTACCAATGACAAATTTTCACGAAGGTTTCACTGCTTTTGCTTTGCGTAACAAAGTTGATATTCTCCCGTTCATCCTGACGCCTGTCGAAGAAAAAATATCAGATATTCCGATTCCTCCAATTTTGCGCGGATTCATGGGAATGCCTGAAGAAGTGTGTAACATCAAAAAACGTGTTACATACCGGAAGGTCATCGTCTCCTATGGTGAGCGGATCAGCTATGCAGATTTTTCACATTTTCCCCTCGACGAGGGAATGAAGAAATTACGTGATCTCACACGGGAAAGGATGCTGGAATTGCAGCAGGATTCCCTTGCTTTAAGATGAAGTATCGCTTCAATACTGTTTTCCTTTCTATTGTAATCTTATTAATACCAACTTTCTATTTTTTATCCCGATTTGTAACAGGACATCATATTCCTGGAATCAGTCCTGGTGATAATATATTTTGCTTGTTTGTAATCAAGAATGTAGTTCAAAACTTTGCTTCCGGATTAACTCCCATGGACAATCAATTCTGGGATATAAAAATGTTTTATCCGAATGAGGGAGTCCTAGCTTTTTCTGATCCATTCATTCTTCAAGGATTATTCATTTTATTATTCACAAAAATTTTTGGATTCAATTTGATACTGAGTCTGGAGATAATGTTCTGTATTTTCCTGCTGTTGAACTGGTTTTTTGCAAGTATTTTTATCAGTGAATTCATAACTCCGCCTTTTCTATTTATTAGCGCCGGGTGGCTTTGGGCATTTAGCGATTTTATGCTTTTCCAGACCAGCGGTCATCTACAGAATTCTGCATCTTTCGGAATACCATTCGTTTTCTTTTTTTTCTACCGGCAAATAAAATCAAAAAAATGGAATTTTGGAAATACGATTGGAATCGCCATTGGGTTAGTATTGTTATCTTGCGGAAATTTATATAATTTAACTTTCACTGTACTATCAATTCCTCTTGTCTGGTTAGCAGCCTTTCTGTTTAGTTTCAACCGTTCTTCCAAACTGGAAAAAGCCAAAAAATTTCTGGAACTTATTGGTTCTGTCTTTTTGGGAATCATTCTTTCTCTACCGGTAATACTTCCCTATTTCAGGGTCAGATCAAATCATCCGGAATTTTTTAATCAGCGCTCTTCTGAATATTTGAAGACAGAAGTAGTGCATTTAGCAAATTTCTTTACCGGTCCAATGGTAACACCTTTATTTAAGAATTATTTCTATGATCCAGTCCTTCCGGAAAGAAGTCAATCTCCGGGGACTCTCACCTTTTTCTTTTTTATTTCTGCGATCTGTATAATCCTATTCTTGATAATTAAAGACCAGGATAATCCTTCATTTTCAAAATACGTAAAAAAGCATTTATTTTTTCCGGTAAGTCTTCTGGCATTCTCACTTTTTATTGCTTCCGGTTACCTGTTGAGTCCGTCATTTTATGAATTCGCAACGGACATTATTCCGGGCCTCCGTCAAATCCGGTGTCTAGGCCGAGTCGGGATACTGTTGACATTATCTGAAATAATTATTTTATTTTTAATATTGAATTTTCTATTTCAAAAAAGAGCAAGTGGTTCAATTTCCGGAAAAGTAACAGTAAATGGAATTAATAAACTCAAAATATACAGAACTTTCATTTTATTTATTATATTATTATTGATACTGGAAAAAAACATTCCCGGGTTTTCCGGAATACAGACGGATTTAAATCCAATCTATCAGTCCGGAATGAGGTTAAATTCGAACCTTATAAAATTGGATAGGGAAGAACAAACACCTATTCTTGAGATCAATCTTGATCAGGACAACTATCTAATCGGCCCGTTAGGAAATGGATTATCTCATAACTTTCCGATCGTTAATGGCTACTCAGGATACTACCCCGATTCTCACCGGGAATACTTTAATATGAACAAATTTTTGAAGGGCAATTTCGAAGAATCGGTCGGAATTAAATCATTATTTGAATGGGCTGGAATAATCATTCTTTACTTTGATAAAACAAGGAATCCTGTGGGACATATCAGAAAAATTCTTTCAGATAAACATTTTTCAATGGTCCACACTGAAACTGAATATGATATTTATTTCAAATTTAAGAAGTAAATTTAAAATACCTTAATTCGTAGGGCCAGTTCTTAAATTTCAATCTCGCCTGTAAATACTTCTTTTGCGGGACCTCTCATTATTACATTTCCCTTTTCCAGCCAATCGATAAACAGGGTTCCTCCCCTCAGATCGATCTTCACTTTTCTTCCGGCACGGCCTGTCAGGTGTGCCGCAACAGCAACAGCACAGGCACCGGTTCCGCAAGCGAGAGTCTCCCCTGCCCCGCGTTCCCAGGTTCTCTGGTAGAAATGATCTGTCCCTTTTATTGAAACGAACTCTGCATTCACACGCCTTGGAAAAATAGAATGATGCTCGATTTCCGGCCCAATGTCGTCTAACGCTATTTTATCAGCATCTTCCGTAAAAAAAACAGCATGCGGGTTTCCCATACTCACTGCTGTAAATTTTAATTTTTGCCCTGCAATTTCGAGTTCCTGGTTTATAATCGGATTTTCATCAGGCCAGCTTACGGGGATCTTTGAAGGTAAAAGAATCGGTTCCCCCATATCCACTGATACGTAACTGACTGTTCCGGATTCATTGAGATCAAGATCCAGTGTGAGCACACCTTTTCCCGTTTCAATTTTCAGATTCCTGTTAGCCGTTAATTTATGATCATAAACATATTTTGCGACGCACCGGATCCCGTTTCCGCACATTTCAGAAGAGGAACCATCGGAGTTATACATATCCATTTGAAAATCTGCTTTTCCTGATTTACGTATGAAAATGACTCCGTCTCCGCCTATCCCGAAATTCCTGTTTGACAAAAACTGGATTTCCCGATCGCTCAACCGCAGATCATTTTTTGTCGCATCGATATATACATAGTCATTCCCGATGCCTTCCATTTTTGTGAATAAAATTTTCTTCATGCAAACCCTATATATTATAGTCTGTGGAAGGCCAAAGAATTTCCAGTTTTATTTTTCATAAACCGGGGCAGAAAAATTATGCTAATCAGAATTACAGCTTTGCTAAATTTCCTGTCTCAGGGTCTCCGTGGCAAAAATGCCTGGATACTTATAATTGTCAGTTTTGCCCTTTGTTTATTGATTGCTTACCCCTGCTAATTTTGCACCCAGATAACCCATCGGAATGTATGCGGCACCAATATCTAAAACAGTAAACCAGACTGGTGAAGGAAGCATGAAAACATTGGTTATTCCTCCCAGCATGAACAATAAACCGATCCCGATAGCAAATTTCATTTTATTGTTCGCAGCTAACAGGGCCGCCAGAAAAGCACCAGCCAAAGTTCCAATGGAGTGTGCCAAAAAAGGGAAAATGAAATTTTTCGGCCCGAATAAATGCATGGAAGATTTTAGCCCTTCCATTGTTGTAACATCTGCACCGGCAGGCGGTGGAATTATAGAAGGACCCGCAACTATGATTCCCATGTTCACAACGCTTCCGGCAATGGCTCCTGCTGCGACAGCCAAAATATTCTTAATGATTGGATTCATATTCTTCCGCTTGCTCCAGTACAATTTCACTTTAGATTATAGAAAATATTCTATGCCCGCAATTCCTGAACCTGTATCCGGATGCGGATTTGATATTAATTAAATCTGTAAAAAATATTAACAAGTATTTATTTTGAAAAATTCTCCCTAACTACCGGTAACCGGAAAAATTTAGATGACAAAAACGCAAATTAATCGCTTTTTCCTGTTTGACTTATTTACTTTCACGCCCGGTAATATACTATTTACAGGAGCGGAATATAATGACTACAGGCACTTTATCATCGATGGGACCAGGTGTTAAATCAGGCGACCAGGTTCAGGAAATTTATAAAAAGGCAAAAGCTGAACATTTTGCACTTCCTGCCGTAAATGTGATTGGAACAAGCAGTGTAAACGCCGTCCTTGAGACAGCGAAGGCAGTAAATTCCCCGGTAATCATTCAATTTTCACATGGTGGAGCCCAGTTTTATGCGGGTAAATCCATTTCAAACGATACTCACAAAGCAAGCATCGCCGGTGCCATATCTGGCGCCCACCATGTTCATGAAATGGCAAGACTATATGAAATTCCGGTAATCCTGCACACAGATCATGCAGCAAAAAAGCTTCTACCATGGATCGACGGACTTCTCGATGCAGGAGAGCATTATTTTAATATCCACGGAAAACCGTTGTACAGCTCACATATGCTCGATCTTTCAGAAGAACCGATTCATGAGAACATCGAAATTTGTAAAAAGTATCTCAAAAGAATGAGCAAACTGGGAATGACTCTCGAGATAGAACTGGGCGTTACCGGGGGAGAAGAGGATGGAGTAGACAATTCCAATGTTGATAATTCTAAACTCTACACACAACCATCAGAAGTATCCTTCGCATATGAAGAACTCTTGAACATCAGTCCAAGATTTCAGATTGCCGCATCGTTCGGAAACGTTCATGGAGTATATAAACCTGGAAATGTGAGACTGGAACCTGTAATTCTGAAAAATTCCCAGGAATTTATCCAGCAGAAATTCAAAACGGGGCCAAACCCGGTAAATTTCGTATTCCACGGCGGTTCAGGATCCAGCCAGGAAGAAATCAGAGCCGCTATTTCCTACGGTGTGATCAAAATGAATATCGATACGGATATGCAATGGGCATTCTGTTCCGGAGTCAGGGTATATATGGATAAAAACAAAGATTATCTCCAAAGCCAGATTGGGAATCCAACAGGCCCGGACGCCCCAAATAAAAAATACTATGATCCAAGAACATTATTAAGAGAAGGCGAGAAAGCACTTCTAACCAGATTAAAGCAGTCTTTTGAAGATTTGAACGCAATCAACCGTTGTTGAATCCTGAATTTAACCTTTAAAGACAAAGATAGCCTGAAAATTGGGCGGCGGATGGAATGTCATATACCTGACAATTGAGAGAGCAATTTTTTTCATTATTTTAAAATTATCTTTGATAGAAATCAGGTAAACCGTCCGTCATACTATCTAAGTCAGTAAAAGTGGACATATTAAAGCCAAAATACGCCATGACTCCGACACAAATGGCATTTGTTCTTTGAAATGCCAATAAATAAATTACAAACAGGAAGAAAGATGATCTGGAATAGTAGTGATTTTGAAGTCCTAACAGGAACACAAGAAAAAGTAAGTACCAAACATTTCAATACTTCCTGTTATCTTTGCGGGAACAAAGAGTGTTCAAATGTTTTTATCGAAAACGGGATCCCGATCGTAAAATGCAAAAATTGTGGTCATGTCTTTTCTACTTATAAACAGGATGAGCATTATCAGGGTTATTGGGGAGACGATGAAAAAATTTATGATATTGAATGGTGGGACAAGGCTCACAAAGATTTATATAAACAATTTATTCAAATTTTTCTAACAGAAAAATCAGGGAGAATTCTGGACGTAGGATGTGGACTCGGATTTTTCCTGAAACTGGTTAGGCAAATAAAACCGGGTTGGGAAACAATTGGTTATGAGCTGTCTCCGCCAGCTGTCAACTTTGCAAAAACCAAAAACGGATTAGATAATATTTTTAATCAGCCAGTAGAGAAGAGCAGAATAAAAAATAACAGTTTTGACATAATAACCCTTTGGGATGTAATTGAACACATACCGGTTCCACAGCCCAAATTAAAGTTTCTGCATTCAATCCTGAAACCTGGTGGAATTCTTTTTCTGCAAACTCCAAATTTTCCAATCCAGCTCAAGAAAGCAAAATTGAAGAAGTTTTTCAGAGGCATGAATACAGACGGACATTACCTCGAAGCAAAAGACCATATTAATGACTATACACAAAAGACTATCGTCTCTCTGGGAAATCAATGTGGATTCGATAAATATCAATTCTTTATCTTGAAACCAATCCTTTCTTTATCTGGAAGCCGTGCCCAAATAGGACGTTATTTGAAATTGCTATATTACTATGTAACAAAGACCCTCTGGTTACTTAGTTTCAAAACAGTAAACCTGAACAATACTTTATTTGTAACTTTCCGGAAGTAAATTTAGCCTGTCAGATAAAATTCTTAATACGGATTCCCAGGATAGTAATATCATCCTGTTTTTCTTCCCCGTCCAAAAAATCGTCGAGCGCGATGAGTGCATCCTGGATTGTATCGTCAAGGGAAAGCCCAGGATTCCCGGCCAGAATTCCATGCAATCTTTCTTCACCGAATTCTGCTCCATTCTTGAATTCTTCGTAGATTCCGTCTGTAAACAGAAAAAGTTTATCCCCTTTCTCAAGATGCCCTTCCATGATTCTGTATTTTGCCTTATCAAACCCTCCTATTAATGTTCCTGTTCGCGATAATAGAATCCGATTTTTTCCCCGAAGAATTAACGCAGACGGATGCCCTGCTGAAGAGTATACATAGAGTTGCTTTTTTGTATTGATTTCAATCAGAATGCAGGTAAAGAGAGCACGCAATGATGCATACTTTTGAATGAATTCATCGTTGAAAATTCCAAGCAGGTCAGAAAGGGGAAGTTCATATTTTTTTATATTATCATAAATCCCACGGCAATTTCCAGATCCTGCATTTTTTTGAGATTGGTGGGCATAGTGTTGATCTGGATTTTTTTAGCAATCGCGAGATCTTCTTTTATCAATTGCATTGATTTATTAAGCTCTGCGGTTCTTTCATTCACTTTTATTTCAAGTGTTTCCTTGACCTGACGTTCCGTTTCAAAAAGCTCTTTATGAACCCGGATATTTTCATCCTGTATAATTTTATATTTATCAACCAGGGCAAGCGATAGTAACACGAGTTCTATCATAGACCCTATTTCCAGAGTATGTCGTGTGAAAAAATTATCCGGCAATAAACCCAGAAACCGGAAAATGATCAGAACCCCTCCCAGGATCAGGACGGTCCAGCCAAGAATGAAAAATCTGGCAGATTTATTTCCATCCAGAAAACTACGTACCGCAATTATCATGACGAAAATAAATGCGATTGAATTTACAATATTGACGTTCTGGATCGCATTTTTGATCGAGAAAGCACCGATTATGCAAAGCGATGCCAGGAGGAACTGGAAACCTCCCAATATTCTGAAAGCGAACGGGTAGGATTTCCTGAGACCGAGAAACTGGCTGGAGAAAGCGATTCCAGAGATACCCACAAGGCAACCGGAAAAAAAAGGGAACCTGTTTTGCCACCAAAGCATCTCCGGCCAGAGATATTGAAATCCATGACCATTTAAAGATACAAAAGCAAGCAATGAAAATAAAGTATTGAGGGTGTATAACAAATAGCTCCAGCCCCGGAATGCGAAAAATACGAAAGCATTGTAAATGATCATTACTCCGAGTATTCCATAAATTGAGAAGTAATAGCTTTCCATAAGATAACTTTCTCTCTGGAATGCCGCTGTTTTAAAAATAGTTAAAGGAATGATCATCGCAGATGTTGACCGCACCTTCAAATAAATAGTTTCCGTCCGATCGGAACTTGTTTCGAGTCTGTAAATAAAAGTCCGGTAATAAAAATCCCTGCTTGCGAATGGTATTGAATCTCCATATTCCTTTTTGATCCAGACTTCATTTTGCTTCGCGAAAATTTCGATCTGATCAAGGACAGGAAATCCGATTTCCAAAAGCCAATCATTGGATGATTGATCTTCATTTCTGACTTCAAACCTGAGCCAGATTGCCGATTCAGTAAAACCGAAATTCAGGCTTTCTTTAATACTATTTGCAAATTTATTCCGGAAACCCGGATTACTGACATCGTCAATAAGAAGGCTGCCAGTCGGGTCCTCGTAGAATGAAACAAATTTTCCAATCTCTACTTTTTGTATTTTAGAATCGAGACGGACAAATTCATCCCTGTTATCATTTCCAAAAACCGGAAAAGAAAAAACAATCACTGACATGATGATAAACAAAATTAATTGCATATTCTCATGAAAAAGAGAGCCGGGACCGGCTTTGTAAAGATTTTTTTATTATTACTCAGCCTTAAAAAAGATCAGGAGAGACAATCCAGATTATCTGGCCATTCGAAAAATTCTCTTTCGCAATATTAATAGCAACAGTTGTGCCCGGAGAAAAAACAAAACAGGAATGATTCGATTCATATTTTAAGAGCTTTGCAACGAAATAGCTTACATCGGGATTGTGCCCTATGAGAAGAACAGTTGCCGAATTGGTGAGACGGGAAAGTTCCGGTAAGATATCTGAGTAATTCATAGAAGGCGCAAGTTTTTCCGAAGCAACTGATTCAGCGTTCGTGTGCAATTCCTGCGAAAAAATTTCGGCTGTTTGCATTGTCCTGAGATAGGGACTGTGATAAATATGACTGACTTGTAGATGCGTTGAACTGATGAATCCGGCCATTTTGCGGATATCTTCCCGCCCTTTGCCGGTCAGAGACCTGTCTTTATCCTGTCCTGTTGGGGAATCTTTGTCTGCTTCCCCGTGTCTTGCTATTATCAGCTTCATTTCAGAAAAATTCGGTTGGATGACTGATCCGGCTACCATTAAACTATTTGTAGCCTGTAAGAAAACTAACTTTTACTGCCAAAATTCCGTTACGGCTTCCTGTTTCTGGACCTCTGGGAACAGGCTCTACTAAAAACATAGTCATACAACAATTCCGGAAGGATTTTGTACTTTAAAATTTTCGATTCAGGTAAAGTCTTGTTTTAGAATATGAAAGAACTTGCAATAGAAACTCTCGATCTTCAGAAATCATACGGAACGATTCACGCGCTGGAAGGTATCAGCCTTGGAGTTCCAAAAGGGGAAATCTTCGGATTCCTCGGACCAAATGGAGCGGGAAAAACAACATTTATAAAAACAATTCTGGGTTTTATAAAACCAGGATCAGGGTCGGTGAAAATTTTTGGTGAGGTCATGCATCCCGGTCTAAAAAAAAGAATCGGTTATCTACCGGAAAGAGTGAACATTCATCCATTTCTTTCTGCTTTCGAATTCGTTTTGCTCTCAGCCAAATTGAGTCAGATGACCGGACCCGATATCAGTAAAAAGTGCATTGATGTTATCGAAAAAGTAGGACTTGCCGGAAAAGAAAATATTAAAGTAGGTACTTTTTCCAAAGGTATGACACAACGTCTTGGACTTGCCCAGGCCATAATCCATGAACCGGATCTTTTGCTTCTGGATGAACCGGGATCCGGTCTTGATCCGATCGGGATAAAAGATATGCGTGAATTGATTTTAGCTGAAAAAAAAAGATCCGGGATGTCGGTTTTCATAAACTCCCACAGGTTGCTCGAAGTTGAAAAACTATGTGACCACGTTGCAATTTTGAATAAAGGAAAACTGGTTGCAGCCGGATCGATGAATGACCTGACAAAAAACAAAAATCAGGTAGAAGTCGTTCTGGAAATTCCGGAAGAAAAAGTAATCAATTACCTGAAATCAATTTCGTCTGAATTCGGATCAGAAAACAACCGGGTCACTTTTGTTCCCAATGAATCCGCCGATATCCGGAAGATCCCTGCATCCATCATAGAATGCGGTGGAAATATTCTGAAATATGAAAGGCTCAGTGAAAATCTTGAAGAAATTTTCATCCGGCTCACAGGAGATACGAACAATGAAATCTAATTATTCAATTTCGCCTAACGCAATCATTGCCATTGCCGGATTGACGCTGAAAGAAGCTTTGCGGAAGAAATTTATACTGGTAATCATAGCAACATCCGGTTTGTTTCTTCTTCTGAATTTTGCATGTGATTCTGCTGTCCGGGTCAATGCAGGCGGACAGGAGCAAAATAATGTTTCCATCGCATCCTACCTTGTATTTATGATCGTGTCGTTCTGGAGCATGGCAATTTCGGGTCTTATCACGGCAGGCCTTATTTCAGACGAAATCGAAAACAAGACATACAACATGATCCTGTCGAAACCAATTTCACGTCTTTCCTACCTGCTTGGAAAATTCGTCGGAATCTTTGGACTTGTTTTCGGGAATGCAATTTTATTTCTGTCTGCACAGGCTCTTTTGTCTTTTATAAAAAAGGGCACCGTGGAAACAAGCCTGTGGTTCGCTACCGGGTTTATGATGTTTGACTATATGCTTTTAATAACATTCGTCATGTTCATTACAATCCATATAAATAAAATTGCCGCTATTTTTCTTTCTCTCGGTATCGTAAGTGTGACAACCCTGATTGATGTCCCGATGTATGATGCGACT
The DNA here is from genome assembly GCA_021413405.1 of Leptospira sp. GTDB lineage: Bacteria > Spirochaetota > Leptospiria > Leptospirales > Leptospiraceae > JAIOQL01. The sequence goes on along the minus strand of JAIOQL010000491.1, from coordinate 6,740 downwards.
GTCGGGAAAACACTGGAGTTGGATACCTTCAGACGCGGAATACTGGATTCACTTTACTGGATTTTACCGCAGTTCGGAACTGTCTATTTTCACGCAAGTTCGCTGATAGCAAAATCAATTTCACAAACGCACTTCCTTGGTTATTATTCACTCATCCAAACTTCCGTCTGGTTTATCTTTATTTGGACAGTTCTGGCTTATACCTTCGAGAACAAGGAATTGGAATAAAATGGAAAAACCGTACCGAAAAAATGTTGGTATGGTAGTTTTCAATTCAAAAGGAGATGTTCTCGTCGGAGAACGTGTCAATTTCAAAGGTTCCTGGCAGTTTCCACAGGGCGGAATTGATGATGAGGAAGAAATTCTGGCCGCAGCAAAACGGGAGCTTTATGAAGAAGTGGGGATTGAAGATGTGATAAAGGTGAGCGAATTTCCGGAATGGATAGATTATGATTTTCCGGAAACTTTGAAGCTGAATAAAAAACTGAAAAAATTTAAAGGCCAGACTCAAAAATGGTTTTTATTCTACTGGGATGGAAAAGCTGAAGAGTGCAGACTCGATCTTGATCAGAAAGAATTTTCAGAAGTGAGATTCATCCCATTTGAAACGTGTCTTGATACGATTGTACCTTTTAAGAAAACAGTTTATAAACAGCTTTTGTCCTATTTTATGCCTGAAATCCAAAGCTACCTGGGTAAAAAAAATTAATGGAAAGAGACATTTACACTCCACCGGGTGGCCCTCCACAAGGTCCGCCACTTTCCCCTGAGCTTTTTAAGACGATAGGCGAAAGTGCAATCCGGGATCTCGTAAAATCATTTTACGAAGAAATTGAAAAAAGCAATATCCGTCCGATGTTTCCGGAAAGCATTGAGGAAAGTATTGTAAAATCGGCAGACTTTATGGTTCAGGTAATGGGCGGTCCGTCCTATTATACGAGGAAAAATGGTCCTCCACGAATGAGAGCAAGGCACTTCCCATTCGAAATTGATGAGAAGGCCAGGCGCACCTGGCTTGGATGTTACAGAAAGGCCCTTGATAATTCAGAAATACCGGAATCAGAGAAGACTGTGATCTGGGATTTTTTAACCGGATTTTCCGCCTGGATGGTTAACAAGGTTTAATTTCTGATTCACAAGACTGAATAATTTTTTTCTGACGACTTCATTGCTGTAATTCAATTCTACATATTTCTTTCCATTACTCCCCATCAGGTCCCTCTCTTTCGGATGACTGCATAGGTAATTCATGGTTGCGCAAAAGCTATCAAAATCAGAGTAATACAATCCCCCGTTACTCCGGATACAATGCCATTTCAAAACCTCAGAGGCTGCATTCACCAGGACTGGAGTTCCACAATTCCACGATTCCATGGTTACTATTGAAAAACTCTCAAGGGGAGACGGATTTACTATGAACATCGCATTCCGGATAAGCTCTATTTTTTCTTCTTCTGAAACAAAGCCTGCGAATACTATTCCTGCGTTATGCGGTATCGAATTAGCATTTTGTGCCCCTACAAGAATCAGATTGATTGGAGAATCGGCGGATTCCTTCCATTGAATAAAAAAGTTAATCAGATCGTCTATTCCTTTCCCCCGATCGAGCCTCCCAATATAAAGAATATATTTGCTATCTGTTTGCGGAAGATCAGCTTTCAATTGCACAGGTTCAATATTCATTCCAATTACAGAATAGTTAGAAGGTTCATAAGAAAATATTCTTTTAAACAAAGAGAATTCTTCCATGGTATTGAAAGTGTATGAAATTTCGTTGGTATAGGCTTGCTTATAAATAGGAAAATAAGCAGGAAATTCATCATGCAACGTCAGCAGACAGAGAGATTTTTCCTTAACCGCCTGGATTCCTTTTACAACCGGAAAATAAAGATAGGATATGAAAAAGAACAGTTCAAAATTTTCTGAATTCGATTCGATATAACTTACGAGACTGCTGGTTACGGGTCCCTGACTCCGGAGCCACCGTTCGTATTCCCCCGCTGAAACATCCGGAAATTTCTTTGAAATTTTACCGGAAAGTTTATTGAAAGAATGCATGTTACGTTCATAATCTGATTTGAATCGGATCACCCGGATGTTACCAATGGTTTTCTCACCGGCAATCAGCTCATTTCTCCAGGTCGTGTAATCAGTGGCAGTGGTTGTCAGAACGGTTACTTCATATTCCACTGACAGTAATTCAGCAAAACAAAACGCATGTTTTTCAGCACCCCCCGAAATTTTTTCGGAAAACCGCGGAACCACCAATGCTATCCTGGGTTTAGAATGAGAATTTTTTTCTGATTTCATTTTCGATGATTAAAGCCGGTTTTTTATTCTGGAAATTTTCAAGACTTTTTCTCTGACCGGAAACCATAGTTTTTCTGAGTTCGTGATCACGAAAAATAGCAGAAACAGTTCCTGCGAGAAGCACGAAGTCTTTTTTATTGAACAAAATACCACTACCGTCCAAAGTATCTTTTACGGCTCCTGCATTATAAGCAACAATGGGAACTCCGAAATGCATCGACTCTATAATAGGAACGCAGAATCCTTCATGATCGCTCATCGATAAAAAAAGATCCGCGTTTTTGTAATATTCATTCAAATCTGAATCTGAAAGAAAACTTGAAAATTTCACATGATCATGAAGGTCATAATAACCGACCATTTTCTCCAGTTCTTCCTGGTAAGAATGCATCTCCCTCGAGCATTGACCGACTATGTTCAAGAGAAAATGATCCCCGGAAATATCACGAAATATTTTCGCAAAGCGGATGAGATCATCCTGCTTTTTATTTGGGGCAATTCTTCCTACGAACAGTATATTCTTCCTGCTTCCATTACTAATTGAATTTCCAGGACGCTGTAGTTTACTAAAATCATAAACAATCGGCAGAATATGCACATTTTTATAGCCGAGATCTACCAGTTCTTCCTTATTATAAGCTGAATCCGCAAAGCAGATTTCGAAATTATCCCTGATTTCGGAAAGCTCCTCGCGTCCTTTTTTCAGATAATAGGCAAGCTTCAGATCGTAAGGTTCAAAAAAATGGGACGGTGTAACATTGTGATAAATCAGAATTTTGGGAAGCTCAACATTCAGGATAAAGTCAAGGACATTCGAATGAATTGAATGATGATAAATCACCAGGTCAGACGAGGTTCCGGAGTATGATTTGAACTTTCGGGATATTTTTGTATTCAGAGTTCCAATATTCTCAGAATATATATTTCCACGAATGCCCAATTTCCTGAAATATGCCTGAAGGACAACCATCTCATTGCTGATGGCATCGCCTGGATTAAACCCGGCTGAAAATTGATGGATATTCTTAAGTTTCAATCTGCACTGCCCGGATCATTTCCTGAATTTTTTCCCTGAAAGGAAAACTGTTATAATATTCCAAAGACTTTAATTGCGATTCAACTATTTTATTTCTGATTTCGGATTTTGAATTTATAGAGTGAATCAACTCAGACAAATAGCCCATTGTTTTCTTTCTGAATAGAATTCCCCCACCTCTCATAGTTTCCGGAACAGCCGACGAATAGAAAGAAAGAACCGGGACGCCACGCGCAAACGCCTCGAGAAGTGGTATCCCAAATCCTTCGTGTTCGCTCATTGACACATAAAAATCAAGATCAGAAAGCAATTTACCGGTCTCTTCGTCACCCGGGTTTTCGTAAATTGCAACGGAGGATGATAAACCTGATAAGGCGATGAATGAAAGCAAATATTCATAATATTTGAGAAAAACCGGACTTGGCTTTCCGATCAGTACCAGACGATAGCGGGTATCAATCCTTCTCAAGGAATACAGTAGTGAGATCAGGTCTTCGATTTTTTTATTGGGAACAAACCGTCCAATGAATCCGATTTTGAAATTCATTTCAGTTTTCGGATTTCGCACAACCCGGTATGTACGGACGATAGGGATCACTAAACTTTTTTTGGCTTCTTTTCCGGAAAAATTATCAGTAGAATTCAGATAATTTTTATATGATAGCTGATTGAATTCTGAATCGTGAAAGGAACAGGAGATGATTTCATTTCAGAGAATTCAAAAGAATCGTAGAGTTCCGGAGTTGTTTTTCCCCGGAAAAAAAAAGATGGTGTGATATTGTGAAAACGGAGAATTTTTTTGCCTTTTATTTTCAAAAAAAATTTTGAGTCCTGCCCGCTTCCTCCATAATGAAGTATGTGAATATCATCGTTTCTAAATAAAATTGATCTGTTTGGAATGATGTGAGGGACTACTCCTGATGTTTCGTTTTTGCGCGCAATTACTGTTGAATCATACCCTATATCCTGAAAAATAGAATGTAGTCCTTTTATATCATTTCCGATTCCATCACCATCCTTAAATTCATCTACGTGCTGATAGATTTTCATTTACGGAATAGCAAAAGTAATCAAACTGAATTCGTCCTTAGAAGTTTCATGCTTAACAATATTCTTAAATCCAATGGATTTCAGATAGATCTTTAGAGAATCCGGATCTATCGTCGTCAGGTAGTTTTTGCGAAATGGTTTTAGAAAACTGATTTCTGAATTAGAATAGCGGAAATATATTTTCGTTTCTGATTTTGAAAATTCAGAGATCGTTTTCAATATCTTTTCAAGAACCCAGTCAGGAAGGATGCATGCATTGCATTGTAGTATGATATCTGAGATGCCTGAAAAAGAAATATCCGGTTCAAAATCGGGAAATTCAATGAGACGGATTTCATCTGTGACATTTTTTTTTATGTATCTAAACTCCATGGGATTGAAGGCAATTGAATTAAATTTAATTTCTCTGATCTTCAGTTTATTCAGGAATTCACCCCATTCAGGAAACAGTACAAGAGTTTTGGAATTAGAGTTAAGTAGATCCAGGATTCTTGTGTCGCTTTTGTCCGAATATTTTTCAGGCAAATGGCCTGTGACCGAAAAAGCGAAATCAGGATTGACCTGCTCTCCAATTTTTACCTTGAGATCGATATAGTCCTTATAAAAACCCTCAAATCTGTTGAGGAGCGTTTCCTGCCTGCTCTTGAGAACTATGAGTTCATGAACGACATTATAAAAGGCCTTTATCCGCTTTTCGGAAAGTTTCTTATCGATCACCGAATAGAGATCAACAAATTTTATTAAAAGCCATTTCAGCGGACCTTTTATGAACCAAAGCGAAGGGTTTGTAAATTTGGGAGGCGAAATGCCTTTCTCAAAGAGGTTTACAGTGAACGAAGGGTCAAATTGCCGGAATCCTGCCGGTGATTCCGGAGAAAATTTCGCACTTGATATACGCAGAATTTCATCCTCACTGACATTTCTCAATTTCAGATTTTTTTCAATTTCTTCCATGAGCTCTTTAACGTTAATTGAAGAGTCATGGATTTCGAAAATAGAACTTGCGACTGATTCTTCTTCTTTCAAAATTCTCTCAGATGGTGGAATGATCGGGACTTTTTGGCCTAAGACAATGAATTGATAAAATTTTAATTTGTCAACATAAGGATTTTTCTTTAATCAGTATAGAGTATATTTTTTTAGATTAATATGAAATGCTTAATAACAGGTGCAAATGGGTTTGTCGGAACTCATTTGCTTAGAGAGATCAAGGGGCATTACCCGGAAATTTATGGTTTGAGCCTTCATGCGGGTACGACCTCAGATTACATTCCCATTGATGCGGATATCCGGGATACCGGGAAAATCTTAACGCTTATTCATGACATCTCTCCGGATGTGATATTCCATCTGGCGGGACAACCCTTCGTCCCTTTCGCTATGGAGCACCCCGAAGAAACACTGGAAATCAATGTAAAAGGGACATTAAATATTCTGCATGCCCTTCAGATCCGGGCGAAAAAAGCAAAAATGATATATATTTCTTCCGCAGACGTTTATGGGATTTCTCCTGATGGAGAAAGACCAATCAGTGAAGACTTTCCGCCGCGTCCTTCTAACCCCTACTCAGCCAGTAAACTTGCCGGAGAAGTTTACTGCCTTCAATATTCAAGACTATGCGATTTTCTGGAAATTATGATCGCTCGTCCTTTCAATCATATAGGTGTTGGCCAGAGAGATGAATTTGTCGTTCCAAATTTCTTCAGACAGGTGATGGAAGCAGGATCAAAAAAGGAAAACCAGATCTATGTGGGAGATCTCTCAAGCACAAGGGATTTCCTCGATGTGAGGGATGTTGTACGCGCATACCGGGTAATTGCTCAAAAAGGCAGCTCCGGGGAAATTTATAATATATGTTCCGGGACACAAACCAGCATACGAAACCTTTTACAAAAAATAATTGAAATTTGTAAAATTGATATTCAGATTTGCACTGATCCATCACGCTTCAGAAAATCTGAGACACCCAGATTGATAGGCCTAAATACAAAGATCAAATCCCTTGGCTGGACTGTGGAATATTCACTGGAAAAGTCCCTCGATGAAATATATAAAAACCTGATATCCTGAATTTCCTTTATTAACCCGTATTTTGTTTGCAAGTTCTGCAAAATTTTTGACGCAGAAGTAACTATTTTTTTGGACGCTTATTTTTTTTTATGATTTTTCAATCCCTGTGTAACTTTTTTTACCTACTATTAGTATGATAAGAAAAAATACATTAATCATTGAAAACTCTGTTCAATTCTCTTTCAAAATTCATTTCGACCTTTCTACATCCTCTAGTTTCCACATACCCAAGAGACTAGTCGATCTGTTTCAGGGTAAATTACAGCAGCATAAG
>JAIOQL010000490.1 GCA_021413405.1 Leptospira sp. | reverse complement strand
ATGATTGGAAATGGCAAATGCAGAACAGGATCCGTGATTTACCTGAACTGAAAAAAACCATTCAGCTCACCAGCGAAGAAGAAAGTGCCTTCGAGAGTTCACGGGAATTTTTTGACTTTGCAGTTACTCCTTATTACCTGTCATTAATTTCACCGGATGATCCGGAATGTCCGGTTCGCAGACAGGTAATCCCGAGAGAAGGAGAACTTCTGCGCTCAAAGTTCGAAAAAGAAGATCCTCTTGCAGAAGAAACAAATATGCCGGTAAAAGGTGTGACGCACCGGTATCCGGATAGAGCCATCTGGTATCTTTCACACAACTGCGCTGTGTTTTGCAGATTCTGCACAAGAAAGAGAAAGGTTTCAAAAAGCAAAGATACACCAAATCATGAAGACTGGGAACAAGCTCTTTCTTATTTTGAATCACATTCTGAAATCAAAGAAGTAATTTTATCGGGTGGTGATCCGCTTTCCCTATCGGATAACCACCTGGAATATCTGCTATGTCGCCTAAAGGCAATCCCGCACATAAATCATCTGAGAATTCATACGAGATATCCGGTTACTCTTCCTATGAGAATCACAGATGCGTTATGCGAAATTCTATCTTCTTTTTACCCGGTTTTTCTAGTAACACATTTCAATCATGTCAAGGAATGCACTCCTGATTCTGCCGACGCGATCAAAAAGCTGGTCACGAAAGGAAACGTTCAGGTTCTGAATCAGAGTGTTTTACTAAAAGGGATAAACGATTCCGTCAAGGCACTGGAAGATCTGAATTACAAATTAATTGCGATGGGGGCTAAACCCTATTACCTCCACCAGTGTGATGAGGTTTTCGGCAGTGGGCATTTCCGGGTTCCGATAGAAACCGGCATTAGTCTCATGAAAAACCTTCGGGGAAGGATGAGTGGAATTAGTGTACCGCTTTATGTCGTAGACCTGACCGGCGGGGGAGGAAAAGTCCCGATCCCTGTCAACTATCTCGAAGAGAAAAATTCTGAGACATACACATTCAGCAATTTCAATGGAGATTTTTTTGAAATCGGAATTTGAGCAAAGTCGCTTGACCTTTTCTATTCAGGATGTACATTTGGAGACAGGAGATACAAATGTGGCTTAAGCTGGGGGAAACCGAAGTTATAAATCTTGATTTCGTATCCACGATCAAGAAAAATCCCAAAACGCACGCCATTGAAATAATTTATCACGACCTGAATAATATTAAATCTCTTCCTTTCTCAAATGCCGAGGACAGGGATAAAGCTTTTAAAGCAATCATCGAAAATCTATCGAGGATGAAACTTTTTTTTGAATGAAAATGGAACTCGAAAAAAATCCTCTTGTTCAAACTGTGTTTGAGGCCCTTGATGTCATCAAATCACAAAAACCGTTTCAAATTATTTTCTACGGGTCAAGACAGCGTGGCGATTTTTCCGAAATATCGGACTATAACTTTTACCTGATCGCCTCTCCGCAGGACCAGATTAAATCATCGTTTATCCAGGCCACGACGAAAGCTCTGGATCAACTCGGGGTTGAGATCCCTGTAAGTTTGATCGCCGGAGATTATGATTCTTTTAAGATGCGGATGAGATTTTTTGAACCGACTTCCATCCATATTTGCGAACTCGGAAACACTTTTTATGGAACCGGCGATTTTGAAACGATCACTGACGTTTGGCGGAACCTGAAACT
>JAIOQL010000478.1 GCA_021413405.1 Leptospira sp. | reverse complement strand
TCCGGCCGGAAGTCAAAGAAAATGAAACGAATGACTGGACACCGGGATATTTCTACTCCAGCGCCGAAAGAAAAGAAGATTTTTATATGAAATACCTTTATCTCGATGTACTGCGTGCGATCGATTTTCTCCGCCTCACAGATGGAATTGACGGAGACCGGATCATCATCCAGGGAAAATCTCTGGGTGGTGCGTTAGCCGCCTTTGGTGCAGCCTATTCCGAGCGTGTCAAGGCAATTGTTGCCGAAACTCCAAATTTCTCCTACGTGGATGATGAACAAATGCAAACAGAAGGACCATGGGTCAAGGAATTGAATGCCTACCTGTCAAGGAACAGAACCAGGAAAGCTTCCCTTAAAAAAACCATTTCTTATTTTGACACTCTCAACTTTACGGATAAAATAAAAGTTCCGGCACTTTTTTCCTGCGGAATGGACGATCGAATTTCAAATCCAAAAGCTATTTTTGCCGCGTTCAACCATCTCAATTGCGACAAGAGAATGCAGCTTTATCCGAACGAAGGAAACGAAGCCGGAAAAGACAAACAGGAAAAAGCAAACCTGGAATTTTACAAAGAAATTTTTAACCTGAATGGAACTTAAATTCTACAACACAATCTCCGGAGAAAAAGAAAATTTTTTGCCGGAAAACAAAAATAATGTAAAGATATATTCCTGCGGACCAACAGTATATAATTTCAACCACATAGGAAACTTCAGATATTATGTGTTTTGTGATGTGCTTCGGAGATCGCTGAAACTTCTGGGCTACACTCCCGATCACAGTATGAATATCACGGACATCGAAGACAAAATCATCCGCGATTCACTCGCTGAAAATAAATCCGTCGAAGAATTTACCCAAAAATGGACTCAAATTTTCTTCGAAGATCTTGAGACCCTCGGAATAGAAAAAATAGAGCACTATCCGAAGGCAACAGAATCGATTCCGGATATGATAGATATCATAGATAAACTGGAAAAAAGAAACATGATCTATGAGAAAGACGGGAGTGTCTATTACTCAATCTCTAAATTTTCAGGCTATGGAAAGCTGAGTAAAATTGATACAACCGGAATGGTATCCGGAACACGGTATGACACAGACGAGTATGAGAAAGAAGACCTGAGAGATTTTGTTCTATGGAAAGCCCCTAAACTGGAAAAAGAAAAATTCTGGGAAACCAAATATGGAAACGGAAGGCCGGGTTGGCACCTTGAGTGCTCTGCCATGATCCGGAAAATCTACAAATCCGGCATTGATATTCATACGGGGGGGGTAGACCTGCTATTCCCTCATCACGAAAATGAAATTGCACAGTCTGAGGGAGCATACCCTGAAGATAAATTCGTAAAAACCTGGCTTCATTGTGAACACCTTCTTGTTGAAGGCGAAAAAATGTCCAAAAGCAAAGGGAATTATTATACCCTGCGCGATCTTCTGGAAAAGGGATATGATAAGAAATCGATACGTTATCTGCTTTTGTCCTACCACTACCGGACAAAACTGAATTTTTCTCTTTCGAGACTGGAAGAATCAAAAAAAGCAATTTCCAAAATACAAAATACCGTGGACCGGGTGATGGAAGCAAGATCCCACGAAAATATACAGCAAAAAGAACCTGAAAATTTTGCAAAATCTGCTTTCGAAGAATTCAAGAATGGAATTTCTGATGATCTCAATATCGCAAAATCGCTCGGAACCGTTTTTGATTTCCTGAAGACTGTCAATTCCGGATTGGATTCAGGCTCTCTTTCGGCTGCCGACCTGGAAGATGTGGCAATTTATTTTAAAAAAATTAATTCAGTTCTGGCTATACTTGATTTTGAAAAGAAACCGGAAACACTCGTCGATGAAGAAATCGAAAATCTGATGGCAGAGAGAGCAAAGGCGAGACAGGATAAAAACTTTAAGCGATCCGATGAGATCCGGGATTTGCTGCTTTCCAGAGGAATTCTAATTGAAGATACGAAGACGGGAGTTAAGTGGAAAAGAAATTAGCATATAAAAATGCGGTTTTTGGCCGCAGAAATGTTTCTGAACTCCTCCGCAAACTTTCAGAATCCGGTGATGGACCGGAAACCTGGCCTGTGCGAGAGGTACTGATAAAAAAAAATCCATCGACTGATATAATAAATGAAATTGTTTCGGTCATTCCAAAAGGCCTGAAAATCACCTACCTCTCAGGTGGTGATCTCGATTCGATGTTACCGGGAATCAATCACCAGGGTGTCATTGCCTTAAAAATAGCAAGAGCGACTAACGCACAGACTGGTGATTTGTCCGATCTGAAAGTATTCATTAAAGAATCGAAAGGTCCGGTTCTCATCCTCGACCGGATCCAGGACACCGGAAATCTTGGGAACATTCTTCGGACAGCGGAATGTTTCGGGGTAACTGCCGTTGTTATTTCCGAACGGGAGTCTGCTGACATTACGGCAACTGTGGAAAAATCCTCTTCAGGAGCTGTTCATCACCTGAATCTTTTCCGGGTAACGAATCTTATGCAGGCAGTCGAGGCCCTAAAAGCATCCGGTTACTGGATTGTCTCTGCAAGTGATCGGGGAACTGAGGATTGGAAGAAACTTCCCGATGCAACTGAAACTGTACTGATTCTCGGAAATGAAAGTGAAGGAGTTAAAAAAATTCTGTTGGATAATTCAGATTTCATACTTAGAATACCTCTACACGGAAGCGTTTCCTCCTTAAATGTGGGTACCGCTTGTGGAATCTGTCTCGACCGGATAGTAAACCGGACTTAACTAATCAGGGTATTGCCACGAAGACAAAGACTAAGGCTGTCATTCCAGCCTGACTATAGAATTTTTTCTTTAAGAAAAGATTCTATGAAACGGGCCGGATCCAAGAAGCAAACTACACTGATAGGATTTTGGGTGTGTTCCACTAGTCAGAATGAAGGCATTGTATATTATTCTCTGAGCCTCTGTGGCTGCATTAGCCGTTTCTTCAGAGGAGCTAAAAAATAATGGTTTGCATCCTTTCTCTGAATTAGCAGACTGGATTGGCTAGGGACTCGCACTAAATCATGGCACAGACAGAACTAAAGAGAAAAAGACAGATCTCTACAATTCAACTCCTTGAAGAGATGGAAAGAAAATATAAATCCATTCCAATGGAAGCAATCCTAAAACAGGATATTTTGCGGCAGGGGATCAATTTC
>JAIOQL010000477.1 GCA_021413405.1 Leptospira sp. | reverse complement strand
ACTCGGTCACAATATGTCAATGGCAACTCTTGGTGTTTTTATTCTCTGGTTCGGCTGGTTTGGTTTTAATCCCGGAAGCACCACTTCAGTTGCAAACGGAACATTCGCAATCATTGCGGTTACAACAAATATGGCAGCGGTTGCGGGGGGGGTAAGCGCGATGATCACAACCTGGATTTTATTCAAACAACCTGACATAGGCTTGACCCTAAACGGGATATTGGCAGGGCTAGTCGCAATCACATCACCTTGTGCAAACGTTGGCATATCATCCGCCGTTTTGATCGGATTAATTGCCGGAATACTCGTTGTGTTCAGCGTTTTATTCTTTGATAAGATCAGAATCGACGATCCGGTCGGTGCAGTTTCGGTTCATGGAGTTTGCGGTGCCTGGGGAACTCTTGCAGCGGGGCTTTTCGCTGAAGAAGCATTCGGCGGAGTCAAAGGCCTGTTTTTTGGCGGAGGTTTTTCGCAGGTGCTGGTTCAACTGAAAGGGATTGGAATCGCATTTGCCTGGTCGTTCGGAATGAGCATGACCATTTTTCTTCTGATGAAATATACATTCGGAGTCAGAGTGGATGAAGAGGAAGAAATTATCGGTCTTGATATGCTGGAGCACGGAAACGAGGCATACCCGGTTTCGAAATAGAACTAAATACTGCTTTGATAGGGCAGAGCAATCTGCCCCGTCCTTGCCATTTCTTTTATTCCAAATTTTTTTAGCATCTGGACAATCGCATTCACCTGGCGTGCATTTCCGGAGAATTCGATCATGAGCGCACTATCTGTCATATCCACGATTTTTCCTTTGAACACATCACAAATGGAAATTATTTCAAGCCGTGTTTTGTCATTAGATTCAACAATGATCAGCACAAGCTCTCTGGTTATCGATTCGTTGTAGGCGATATCCTGAACCTTGATTACATCGGGAAGTTTCAGAAGCTGTTTTTTTACCTGTTCAACTACAGATGCGTCTCCCTTCACTACAATTGTCATGGAGGATATTTCAGGATCTTCCGTCACACCAACTGCAATTGAATCAATGTTGTAAGCCCGTCGGGTAAAAAGCCCGGACACGTGGCTCATGACACCTGGATGATTGTTTACGAGTATGGAAAGAACGTGTTTCATTTTTTCTTAAGCGATGCCAGATCTTTAAATTCCAGCAACTCCTTCTGTGATTGCCCGGCAGGGATCATCGGAAAAACTTTTTCTTCTGCAGGCACCATTACTTCGAGAAGACAGGCCTTGTCGTCTTTCAGGAAAAATTCAATCGCAGAATCGATTTCACTTTTCTTCGAGATTTTCAAACCGTGAATATTGTAGCCTTCAGCGATTTTGATGAAGTCAGGATTATAATTCCATTCAGATTCGGAAAATCTTTCTTCATAGAATAGTTCCTGCCATTGTCTGACCATTCCCAGAAAGTTATTATTGAAAA
>JAIOQL010000541.1 GCA_021413405.1 Leptospira sp. | reverse complement strand
TCAGGTACATCGAATTTGTTGTCCATTGATTTCATGCAACCAATACAATTTATTCGCTTTTAAGTACAAGCAGGTTTTGGGACAGGCTCTTAATATTTATGGTAAAAATGAATCAACTTTCAGAATCTATCAGGATAGTATGAGTAAACCAATCGGCCTGTCGGTTTTCGGATTTCGGATTTCGGATTTCTCGACCGATCTCTTTTGCTGTCCCGATCCATTCATGAATGACAATTTCCGTATTTTTTTATGCATCAAAATGAGTATAGCCATCAGCCATTCAACCGGAAAGCATTGGAACTTCGACAATGTAAGAATTGTCGTCTCCACTCCAATAAATAATTAATTCATACCTGATATCATCCATTCTGACCACTTAATTTATAATTTAAAAGTATACCTCTAATTTGTCTAACATTACTCCCAAATAGCATACTCATAAGCCTCAAACTACCCAAAACAGGATTGCCCAAATTAACGATGATTTATAATTGGCATTAGATTCGTATGATTCAGGTAAAAGAACTAACAAAGTATTATGGTGAACGCCCCGCTGTCAGTAATCTCACTTTCGAGCTGAGAAGTGGTGAAGTTGTGGGCCTTCTAGGCCTGAACGGATCTGGTAAAACTACTACGATCCGCATGTTGAGCTGCTTTCTGATTCCAAGCCACGGGGAAGCATTCATCGACGGAATTAATATATTTCATCATCCTCTTGATGTTAAGAAAAAGATCGGCTATCTTCCCGAAACTCCTCCCCTTTACGAGGATCTGACTATTGATGAATATCTCACTTTTGTTGCAAGGATCAAAGGAATTAAACCGGAAATCATTAAAAATGAAATTGCATCGGTCATTGAAAAAACAAATTTAACGGAAGTTCAAAGCGCAATCATAGGACATCTGTCGCTCGGATTCCGGAAAAGAGTTGGAATTGCTCAGGCACTTCTTGGAAATCCTTCGGTAATCATAATGGACGAACCTGTTTCGGGACTCGATCCCAAGCAAATCGTAGAAATGAGAAATCTGATAAAAAATCTTTCCGGTAAGCACACGGTTCTCATCTCTAGCCACATTCTTTCGGAAATTTTCAAGACATGCGACCGGTTTCTTTTTATACACGAAGGCAAACTGATCCATGAATATTCATTCCAAGAAATGGAAACGGAAATGGACCGACTTTCACTTCTCGAGATAACCCTGAGCGGGAATTCAAAAGAAGCTGCGGAAGCATTCATTTTGCGTTATGCGCCCAACGGATCAGTTGTTTATACCGGTGAAGAATCCGGTGGGCACACGTTCACAATAAAAACTAACGATGAAGGTTCATTCAAGGACAGTATAATCGCCGGGATAGGATCATCGGGCATGCACATTCAATCTATAAAAAAACAGGAGATCACTCTGGAACAAATTTTCATGAGCCGGGTCTGAACCAAGCCTTATGCAAAACATCAAATGGATTTTTTTAAAAGAACTGCGAATTTTTTTCGGTACATTCATGGCCCCGCTTGTTCTCGGCGGAACTGCATTTCTGAATGGACTTTTCGTTCTGATTCTAAACTTTAACGGTCGGACCAATTATGCGGATGCTACGATAATAACCTTCGTTGCGTTCATGTCCACAATCATTGTATCAATGCTGATACTGGCAATGGGAAGCATTGTAGAAGAGAAAAATAAAGGCACGATGGAATTGCTTTATACTTCTCCGGTCACGGATCTTGAAATTGTTGCCGGGAAATTCCTGTTCGGAACTGCTGTGTGTCTTTTGATAACAATTTTCATAAACGGGCTTTTTCCATTCCTGTTATATTCCTTCTGGAAAGCCCCGTTCTACCTCGTTTTTTCAGGAACAATCGGTATTTTTTTTCTTGGAACGTTCACCTATTCTGTCGGGCTTTTCGGAAGCAGCCTGGGAAAAAACCAGATGATCTCTCTTCTGATTTCCATCCTGATAATAATGACACTCTGGGTTCTTGGATTTTTTTCTCACCTGTTCCAGTCAACTACACGTGCGGTTCTTTTTCACCTGCA
>JAIOQL010000069.1 GCA_021413405.1 Leptospira sp. | reverse complement strand
CGTCATGTGGCATTCGAAGGTCGGTGAGGATTACGCTGAGGAAAAAAAAAGAGCCGATATTTTCGTTTATCAGGTTTGTGTTTTTTCCGATCCAGCCAATCCCTGCTTCGCGGGCCATAACTTTTTCCGGAACCGGGAAGGAGTCAACTCCCTGCCGGAAATGATAGCCAGGAAATTTTTCCCGAAGGCTATCAATCATAGGTTTTGCTTTTTGTCGCAAGACAGTGTGGTAATCAGTTCCGACTGCATATTTACTGAATTTGAACCGGAATTTTCCGAAAACAGAATCGTAATTTTCATCCAGATAGAGCAATCCGAGAGCGATGACGGATTCCGGTTTGAACCCGATTCCGTCCAATTCAAGCCGGAGCTTCTGATTTCTTGGATACCATTCCATTTTTCCGAATAGTTTTTTTTCTACCCAGGATTTTATATTTAGCCGGTCCTGTTCCGGAATTTCTGCTTTCGCAATTCCGGCCAGGTCAAACCCGCAGGATTTTGCAAGAGAAATAATATCTTCTGTGCTGTTCATACGATAGGCGAAATTGGAATCATGTATCCAGGCTTTTTTTTAAAAAATGACAATTGAACCCTTTAGGAAAATCTTCGATGATTCCAAAAACCTGGTAGCCAGCCTTGAGATAAAAACCGGGAGCCTGGAAACCAAATGTGTGGCCGTAAATCACGGAACAATTGAATTTACGCGCTTCCTCTTCCGCTTTTTCAAGGAACAGCATACCTATTTTTTTCCTTCTGTATTTCTCATGCACCCATAGGCATTGAAGATTCATTCCCTGGAAATAAATAATCGCAAGAAGCCCACCGACAATTTCCCCGTTTTCCTTCGCTACAATGCTAATAGAAGCCGTCTTCTGGAGATCCGGGTTGTTGAGTTTTGAATTGCTGAATTCCTGCAATTGACTCCATAAAAATTCCTGGAGGGAAGCAGATGGATCCTGTATGTTTTCGAATTCAAGATTTGACACGAGTATTTTCCTTTCCTCAGCTTATGCAAAGTATTAATTACTTGCAAGCAGAATCGAAAGAGGTCAAAAAATAGAGGAACGTTGAGATTGATTTTTTAAACCGGGATCTTTGAATAGCATATATGAATTTAAATAATGAATCTCTCAGGTTGCCTCCGGGGCCAAAAGGTTTTTTTGAGACTTACAACCACATCAAACTTCTAAAGAAAGATCTCCTCGAATTTTATCACAAGATAACGGATTACGGGGAAATCGCCAGATTCCGGTTTGGAAACCGTGTCGCTTATATAATTACAAATCCTGAACATATCCGGCATGTACTGGTAGAAAATAACCAGAATTATACAAAGAGTGTTCTCTATAAGGAAGTGAAGCATGTTGTAGGCAACGGATTGCTTACGAGTGAAGGAGATTTCTGGAGGAGGCAGAGGAAACTTGCCCAGCCTTCTTTTCATAAACAGAAGATCATCGGGTTTGCGGAGATGATGGTTTCGGAAAATGATAAGATGTTGCAAGAATGGGAATCGGGAAAGAATCCATTCGATGTTTCACAGGAGATGATGAAACTGACGTTTTCGGTTGTAGGGAAGACATTGTTTGGATCTGATATTTCTTCATTTTCTGATCGTGTCGGGGAATCTTTGTATGCAGGGATTGAAGGCGCAGCCAACCGGATGAAATCCATAATTAAATTTCCTCTTTCTGTTCCGACTCCCGCCAATATCCGGTTCAATCGTGCGATAAGCGAAATGGATAAGATCGTTTATTCAATTATTGCTGAGAAAAAGAAAAATCCTCCCGGTGGTGCAGATCTTTTGAGTATGCTGATCGATGCCAGAGATGAGGAAACCGGGGAGGGCATGAACGAGCTGCAATTGAAAGATGAGATCGTTACATTCATGCTGGCCGGACACGAAACTACTTCTACTACACTTACCTGGGCATTTTACCTGTTGTCAAAATATCCGGAGGTTGCGAAAAAAATTCGCTCAGAAGTAATAGATGTGCTTGGTGACCGGAATCCGTCTCTTGAAGATGTGAGCAAACTCAAATATACGACGATGGTGATTGAAGAAACTATGAGACTTTACCCGGCGATCTGGGTGATCCAGAGAAATTCGATCGGTTGGGACGAATTCGGGGGATATAAAATTCCTCCGGGAACAATTGTTTCCATGCCGCAATATATCGTTCACCGGGATCCTCTTTATTGGGAGAACCCGGAAGGATTTGATCCGGAAAGATTCAGCGAAGAGCGGTCAAAAAACCGGCCGAAGTATTCCTATTTTCCTTTTGGAGGTGGACCAAGAACCTGCATTGGAAATATTTTCGCTATGATGGAAGCAACGATAATACTTTCAATGGCAGTGCGGAAATTCCGGCTTGATCTGGTTCCCGGTTTTAAAGTGGAAAAACAGGCTCTGCTTACTCTCCGTCCGAAATTTGGAATGATGATGCATCGCGTGGATCAGTAGACAGGATTAAATATGATGCGTAAACCGGTTCAGAAGAAAATATTGCAGTCCGGCTCCCCCGTTTTTGAAGCCAAAAAAATCAGCAAGGTTTATAAAATGGGGGAAGTCGATGTGCCCGCACTTTTTGAAATCGATCTTAAGTTATATTCCGGTGAATTTGTCGTGCTCCTCGGTCCTTCCGGTTCCGGAAAATCAACACTGCTGAATATTTTGGGAGGACTCGATTCACCAAGTTCCGGCACGGTCCGTTTTTTTGATCATGACCTTTTTGGAACCAGCGAAGAAGAACTGACTTTTTTCCGGAGGGATCATGTCGGATTTGTTTTTCAGTTCTACAACCTGATCCCGAGCCTCACAACACTGGAGAATATTTCTCTCGTAACGGAACTTAGCAAAAATCCAATGGTCGCAGAAGAAGCATTGCGACTTGTAGGTCTAAGTGACAGAAAATCTCATTTTCCCGCACAGCTTTCCGGGGGAGAGCAGCAACGCGTTGCGATAGCGAGGGCAATTGCAAAGAATCCGGATGTTCTTCTTTGTGATGAACCGACAGGCGCTCTTGACTTCAAGACCGGAAGGGTTGTCCTCGAAGCGATTTCGATGGTAAACAAAAAAATCGGAACAACAACAGTAGTGATTACGCATAACGCAACAATTGCGCAAATGGCCGACCGGATCGTGGAACTTCGCG
This sequence comes from Leptospira sp., assembly GCA_021413405.1. Classification (GTDB taxonomy): domain Bacteria; phylum Spirochaetota; class Leptospiria; order Leptospirales; family Leptospiraceae; genus JAIOQL01. The sequence goes on along the minus strand of JAIOQL010000069.1, from coordinate 5,547 downwards.
ATGGCAGGATATTTTCCGATAGAATAAATAAATCAAAAAAAGAACCCGGAGATCTCAGCTGGTGAAGACTCTCGATGTAAAGGTCTATCGCACTCTTTTTACTCTCAAGGCCCAGGCCATTACAATAGCCATTGTTGTGTCTGCCGGGATTGCACTTTACGGATCTTCGAAAAGCGCATATGATTCCCTGCTCGCAGCCCGGGAAAATTTTTATGCATCTTCATTTTTTTCGCAGGGATTTGTTTTTTTGAAACGCGCTCCCAATTCAACAGCTTCGAAGCTTTCTGAAGTAAAAGGTATTGGTTCCGTTCGTACCAGGATTGTTGCTGAAGCGGTGCTTGATTTTTCCGGGGAGCTGTTTCCATCAGCAGGAAAATTTGTATCTTTGACAGAAGGTTTGAATTTGCCTTTTATCCGTTCCGGAAGATTCCCAAAAGGAAACGACGAAGTTTTGCTGAGTGAAGCATTTGCAGAAGCAAATAAACTCCGGGAAGGAAGTGACATCGTAGCAATTCTCAACGGGAAACGAAAAATTTTACGTGTGACCGGTACTGCACTTTCCCCGGAGTTTATCTATGTTTTTCGGGGAGCAAATCCAATGCCGGATGATAAGCATTATGGAATTCTTTGGATGGATCCGGAAGGACTGGAAAGTGCTTTTGATATGAAGGGTGCGTTTAACAGCGCAATCTTTACATTTGCACCTGGTGCTCATGTCGATGGAGTCTTGAAGGAAATTGATACAATTCTGGAACCGTATGGTGGGGTAGGTTCGTTTGACCGGGATAAACTTGCGTCCCACGCATTCTTGCGGGATGAGTTTAAACAATTGAGAACGATGGCGTTTTTGCTTCCTGCGATTTTTTTGGGAGTGGCCGCATTTTTGTTACACATTGTTTCCACGAGAATGGTGTTCAAAGAGAAAGAGCAGATTGCAACATTGAAAGCCCTTGGCTATACTGATCGGGAAATATCGGTTCATTATCTGAAAATCATGATGTCTATCAGTGGACTAGGAGCAGTCGCAGGTGTTTTGCTCGGAATATACCTGGGTTCCGGGATGACAAATTTGTACAAAGAATTCTACAGGTTTCCTGACCTTGCTTTTTTATTCAGTCCGATGATCGGTTTTCAGGGAGTAGCGATTGGACTTTTGGCGGGAGGAGCCGGAACGTATTATTCTATCCAGAGAGTCCTGAATATGGCGCCTGCCCAGGCAATGAGGCCATCCGTTCCCGAAATGTTTAGCCGCACTTTTCTCGAATCATTCACAGAAAATATACCCGTTCGTTCCAAAATGTTTTTGAGAAATCTGACAAGACGGCCATTGCGGACCATGCTCACGATCATCGGAATTGCAACTTCAGTAATGATCATGGTGCTCGGAATGTTTTCGAGAGATATGGTTGACCATGTAATTGCGATTCAATTCGACACAATCCAAAGAGAATCTCTCAGTCTTTCTTTCATCAACCCGGTTTCAAAAAAAGCACTCGATGATCTGACTTCAATCCCCGGTGTAATGCTCGTCGAAGGATACAGAATGGTTCCGGTCCGGATTTTTTCCGGCCATAAAAAGAAAGAGATTGCTATTCAGGGGTTTCCCGATTCAGCAAAACTCCGGAGAATTATTGGACCGGATATGAATGTGATCCAACCTCCAACGGATGGAATATTCCTGAACCGTCTACTCGCGATAAAAATGAATATCCGGAAAGGGGATATTCTGAATGTAGAAGTGCTGGAAGGCAAAAGAAAAAAACTGGGAGTAAAAGTTTCCGGAATCATTGAAGAGATCCTTGGCCAGGGTGCTTATATGGAACTTGGTGCGTTGAACAGACTGATGGAAGAAGGCGACAGTGTAAATATGGCGGCTGTCAGGACTGATGCAAAAGAAGAAGCGAACATTCTTTTCACATTGAAAAATGTTCCGAAAATCGGAGGGATCACTACAAGGGAAGCAGTACTTAAATCCTTTAAAGACACAATGTCGAGGAGTATGCTTGCTACTACCCTGATCATTCTTGCATTCTCAGTTTCCATGGCTATTGGAGTTGTCTATAATACAGCCATGATCTCCCTTTCGGAGAGAGCATTTGAACTTGGTAGTCTACGCATAATCGGGTTCACAAAAACGGAAGTTTTTACAATATTGGCGATGGAACTCGGGACAGAGATTTTTGCGGCTCTTCCAATAGGATGTGTTTTGGGCTATGGTTTTGCGGTACTGATGATGCTAACTGTGGATACTGATATGATAAGTATTCCAATCATGATTTCGGTAAAAACATATTGAATTGCACTTCTGACAACTATTGTTACTGCATTTTTAAGTTTTATAATTTTGTTTTCAAAAATCAAATCGATGGATCTTCTGTCGATTCTAAAAGTCAGGGAATAAATATGAACATCAAAGAACTTTACAAATCGTTTCTTTCATCAAAAAAAGCAAAAATAACTGCCGGGGTGGTTGCGTTTCTGCTCCTCTTGATTTTTACTTTCAAAAAAGATCCTGTTCCCTCCGAGATCGCAACGGTTCGTACCGGAACGTATGAACAGATTCTGGAAGAAGAAGGGATTACGCGAGTGAAAGAAAAATTCACACTTTATTCACCGGTTAGTGGAATATTAAAAAGAATTGAAAAGCATCCCGGGGAAAAGGTGAAAAAAGGTGAGCACATTGTTACTGTTCTCTGGGATTTCAACCGGGAAGTCCGTTCACCGATCAACGGTTCGATTCTTCGTCTCATCAGGGAGAGCGAAGGTCCGGTCGAGATGGGTTCACCACTTCTTGAAGTTGGAGATACTACTCAACTGGAAATTGTAGTGGAGGCACTGACCCAGGATGCAGTTCATCTTCATCCGGGTGATCCTGCGAGAATAACGATTTCAGGCGGCAATTCTTTTTCCGGAAAACTCAAACTCGTGGAGCCGGCTGCGTATACAAAAGTATCTTCACTCGGCGTCGAAGAACAGAGAGTAAAAGTCATAGTGGATTTCACTCCGACTCCGGAAATGGGCGAAGGATTTCAGGTGAGATGCAAAATAATATCATTTACTAAACCGGAAGCCACAATTGTTCCAGTGGCAGCATTATTCCGGGATCAGGATGATTGGTATGTATTCAAAGTTGAGAAAGGAAAAGCGCATAAAGTTAAGGTAATCATTGAAGCAAAAAATTCTTCGGACGCACTTGTGAAAGAAGGATTGAGAACCGGAGATTCTGTAATCCTTTTCCCGGGAGAATCAGTAAAAGAGGGAGTGAAAATCCGCAATCTTTAATAAATAAAACTTCCGGGAATCTGATAAGTAAACTTAACTTATTCTATAAGCGAAAAATTTTCTGAAGGTATTGAGAAAAGCCCTCTTGAAGTTTTGTCGAAAACGGGAAAGTAGATTCTTTTTCCATTCGGGACAGCGACAGAAATATCCCGAATTTTTGATCCATCATGCATTTTGAAATACAAAACTTTTTCAGCTTCAGGATTCAAAACAAGTATCCCGGTATTCTTGGCAACGGGCAGGATTGATTGGGGCAATGACAGAACAAACGGTTTGATCCAGGGATTCCGATGAATGAAGTTAATTACTTTTGATCTTGGTTTGATTATCCCAACCCAAATTTTTCCCTGCTCATCCCTTTCCATTCCGTCCGCCAGTCCGGGAAGATTGTCCAGAACTACTTCAGATTTTCCGGATTTCTCTCCTTCCAGAAATGCGCGAATTATCCTAAATCTCGTTGTTTCTGTGAAGACAACTGACTCTTCTTTTTGATTCGCAGATTTCTCGAGCAGGATTCCATCTATAAAGGTGAACCCGCTGAGCAATAGAGTTACGGATTCATTTTTTCTTTCATAAAGCCACAATTTCCCGTGAGGAAATAGTCCGATTGCTTCCGGAACCGCTCCGCTTCCCATTGCGGCATCGTCCCTTTCAAACGGTTCTGTGATATAGATCCTGTCTGCGTCAGGCGAAATAGCTATGTCATTGCAAAGTGAAAATGGTCTGGAATTTTCCGGTTTGAGATCTTTTATGAGGAAGGGTTTTCTTTCTTTGGCTGTATATACTTTTCCAAAATCCCGGGAGGATGATTTCGGAAGAATTTTTACAAGGCTTCGAAACTTTTTTGTTGTTATCTCTATCTCATAAAGTCCGACTTTTTCATTATCCGGATGTTTCTCTCCGCCAAGTCTTGAAGAACAAAAAATGATTTTATCTTTTTTGTTATCCAAAAAACTCATTCCTGCCGGATTGAGCGGAGGATCAAACCAGCGTTCCGCTTTTCCGGTTTTAAAATCCAGTTTCCAGATCCATCCATCCATTCCGGATGCATACCCTGTCCCGGAAATATTGTCAAATATCAGATCATCGTGACCAACGAGGTCTTTCATCTCCTGAATTAGAAACGATTGAAATGGATCTGTTTTTGATTCTGCTTTGGTTATTGAATCAGGTATCTTGCCGAGTTCGACCGGCTGTCCAATTTTTATTTTGGATTTCGAAGGAGAGCAAAATGCAAATATCTGAAATGAAAAAAGAAGGAGTAATAATAGAATGAATTTCATTTTGTCCGGTACCTATTTATTGTATTTTTCTACATGTGGAACTTTGTCATCAAGCCAGTAGGCCCGATCATTTTCAACAACTAGTATCTCTTCAAATTTTGCGCCGAATCCTTTCCCGCCAATATGGGGTTCAATTGCCCAAACTCCGATTTTACTTCCGGAATGATCTGGTGTCAAAAGCTCGGGGAGTATCCCATGACGCACGAAAGAGTATTGTGCCTGAAAACTAAACCAGCTTGCGATCCAGACAGGGATCAGGGGAAAATTGTAGTTTGCCAAAGGAACCTTATAAACCCTGTGGCCAAGAACAGCAAAAGGATATTTTGCATGGCAATTGTCATATCCATTTTCTTTTATATTATTATCAATTTCGGCCCAAATCTCTGATACATTTTTTTCAGACGCGAAAAGTTTTGGAATCAGTTCACGTAACTGCAGCAGATATTTCATAATAGAATCGAGATCTTTGCTAGGGCTCAGGCACATTGTATATCCGATATCTCCGATGTAACCATCTACTATTGGCGAAACATCCAGGATGATAATATCGTTCGCCTTCAATTTTCTAATATCGGGTCTGTATTGCTTATAGGATTTGTATCCGTCAAATCTGGAATGGTTGCCAAACCAGGCGAATGGTGTGTGAAAAAAAGTTTTTACCCCATTGTCTTTTAGATATTCACTCATCCGTTTTGCCGTTTGTTTCTCTGTCCAGCCTTCCTGAATTTCTTTTCCGACCTCCACAACGCATTGATAGGCCAGTCTCTGTGCTTTGAGAAATCCGGCTTTTGCTTCTTCTACCGGCGAATGGATAGATGTTGTTTGAAATTTTGAGATGCTTGACGATAGCCTGGACAAAATTCCTTTGTTTTCCTGTAAAATCAGCATTTTATTTTTCCTTTAGTTTCTCCAATAATTCTAAGAATAAAGCATACCGCATAACCGTAGTTCTGGCTTGAATGATTCTGGTGTCTGAGAATAA
>JAIOQL010000540.1 GCA_021413405.1 Leptospira sp. | reverse complement strand
CGGATCGGTCTCCCTGATCAGTGATGCTGGTACACCGGGAATTTCAGATCCCGGCTCCAGATTTGTCCGATTCATTAGAAGCCAGGAATTGCCAATCATTCCTATTCCAGGCCCCAGCACTTTATCTGCAATTTTGTCTGTAAGCGGGTTCCAGGCAAACCCCTCGATTTTCCTGGGTTTTTTATCTGAAAAAAAGGGGAAAAAAGAAAAGGAATTACAGAAATATACAGACTTTGAAGGAATTATTGTATTCTTTGAATCGGTTCATAGAATAGGCCATACCTTAGATCTGGTAAAAAACATCTATCCAGACTCTGGAATCCTGATAGGAAGAGAGCTGACGAAGCTCCATGAGGAATTGGTGTATATTCCAGCCGGAAAACTGATAAACCCTGATAATATCATGAAAAAGGGGGAATTTGTGGTTTTAATTAATAATCATTCCAAAAAAAATTCTAAAGACATATTGAGATTGACCGATACATTAGAGGAAGAGGTATAAAAATATGACTATTGATAAAATCGGAGGACTAGGTCCTCAATATGAGCCAAGAAAAAGCAATCCTGTAAAAAAATCGGAGCCCACAGAGGCTAAAGATAACATATTTATTTCAGATGTTGCCAGGCAAAAAGCAACAGAAGTTAAACTACAGGCTGAAATAAAAGGCATTGTAGGAAATCTGAAATCTGGTGGCGATGATCAGGAGCGGATCGAAAAACTGAAAGAAGTAAAAGCTAAACTTAAGAATGGAGACTATGACAATCTCAGCCAGGAAGTATTGAATAAAATTGCGGATAATATTTCAGAAACTCTTCTGGGTTAAGCAAAAAATTTAATACCTCTTCCATTAATTTTTAGCTCAAGTCAAAAAAGGGCACGCCCTCCTACATTAGGAAAGTGTGATCTAAATGCCCGTACTCCCTGATTGGATCAACTTTCAATTTCCTCCAAGAGTTCACATCGAAATAGATTGTGCCTACAAGATGGGCGCATTTGTAAAAAATATCGGTTCCCGTGTCCTGATGATCACGACACAAAAGGAAATGCAAAACACCGATGAAATGGCAATCATCAAGACAAGCATCGAGAAACACACGGATGGAATCATTATTTATGACGATATCGAGGATGCGCCTTCTTTCAAAGATCTTGATACTGCAGCACATTTTGCGAGACAGTCTCAAACAAATTGTATAGTTTCCTACGGATCCTTTGATTCAATCAATGCATCAAAGGCCGTTGCCCTTCTTGCAACGAATGATATGTTTGCAGAAGAACTCATCATCCAGAAGAAAACGCCAAAAAAAGATCCGATTCCTCTTATCGTAATTCCAACAATGCCTGCAATTGGCCTGGAATGCTCTCCTTTTTTCACGGTAGTGGACGATAAGGACCGCTACAGAAGGTATTTTTCAAATCATAAAATTTTCCCGGAGCTGATAATTGCAGATGCAAAAATCAGTTCTTATCTCACATCATCTGACATTGCAAAAACCGGAACTGCAATTCTCGCGGCATCAGTAGACACGATTCTTTCTAAATTTTCGAATGAAATTACAAACTCCTCAAGTCTGCGTGCGATTGAACTTGTTTCAAAAAATATTATTACTTCTATTCGTGATCCAAAGAATCATTCATTTAAAAATGCACTCTACGCGGCGAGTATACTGACCGGAATAGCAGAATCATCCAGTTCGCTCGGTCTTTGTTTCGCCCTGTCTCTTGCCGCATCCAGTTTAACCAAAATGGATGTGTTCCAGGCTATGTCTATTTTGCTTCCTCATGTCATGGAATATAATCTTACCTCTTC
>JAIOQL010000539.1 GCA_021413405.1 Leptospira sp. | reverse complement strand
ATGAAGATATAATCATTTTTTATTGATATAATTTTCGCAGTATAAACTGCACCGCTTTCAATCTTCTTTTGCTTCCTGAAACTTTCTTCCAGCATCGAAGCGAAATCGCCTTTCTTTTCGTTCTGTCTCATTTTGGTTTCCTTTTCTTTACGGTCTTCGTTGCGTGCTTTTTTACGGGTTCCGGATATACAATGCTACCATCCCTGATGACTGATTCCGGTTCATACAGTATATCAATATTTTTTAACGGGTCGCTTCTTAACACCAAAAGATTTGCACTATTTCCTATTTTAATTTTCCCTGAATTATTCACATTCAAAAACGAGCAGGTATTCTCAGTCGGAATCCGGAGAAGATCTTTCCCGTCGCCAATTATTGACCTGATTATCCGGAGTTCCTGGATACCCGAAATTCCGGGAAAGGAAAACAATGCGCCAGACCCACCGGACAACACCATTTTTCTGGCAAGCTCCTTGTGTTTTTTAAAAAATGTAATGTACGAATTGTATTCTGCTTTTGCTTTCTCAAGTTCACCATCCGGTATGTTTTTGAAATTAAGGAGAGACTCCATGGAGGACGCAAAATTAGTTTTGAAAAACCGGCTCCGTTTCGATATGAAATCGAATTCTTCTTTCAATTGAGGGCTTCCCTGCCTGGATAGAAAAAAATAATTATTAAAGAACGGCGACCACACGAGTTCATTGTAGTGAAAACTGGTCAGATTTGGCTCGAGATCCAGAGGAATCGGATGGTTGATTGCAAAGACTCCCGAAGTAATTGAATCAAGGATGGATACCCGGTCGGCAAATGCCGTGACCGATAATATTTTATTCTGATCTGAACTGATCTTATTCAGCCGGTGAACTATTTTTGAATCAAAATTAAATCTTTGATCCGGATTGTATCTATAAAACAGGTGCAAAACTTTTCCGGATTGCACGGCCGGACGGGAAATTTCTTTTTCAAAATCGGCAGCTACATCAGAAATAAAGTAATTCCCGGGGTTCAATTTTTCAGTTTCCCTGCTTTTCGCAAGCAATGGTTTAGCTGCAATTTGGATGTCCGGTCCATATATTTTTCCATTTCTGATTTCCTCCCTGACAACGGAAACCCAGTTTCCGTCCGCTACTGATTGAATGTGGGTAAACCCATGCGCAACGAAAGATTGCAGCCCCCTGCGGACTCCGGGGAGATTATTCTGCCCTCCGAGGGAATCCGCCCCAAGTGTCGCATAAGCATCGCAGAGTGAAGGTATTACGAACCGGACTTCCCGCGATGAATCGCCTCCAGCATCTTTGTAATCCAATGAGCGGACTCGATTACCCGTTATCCATATATTGACAGGTTCGCTGAACTCCAGTGTATCCGGTTTCAAATACCGCACCTTTTTTAAAATTATGTCCTCTGAAAAAACGGGAAATCCGGAAATTGTAAAAATAACGACGGACTCAAAAAAAATTTTCCGAAAATAAAAGAAGTGTGTGAGAAACGCCGGTTTCATTATAATTTCTTTATATTAAAACGTGAGTATCTTGACAAACAATTAGAGATTTTAACAGGATAGACTATGAGTGCAGAAATAGCAGAGATTTCGGAAAATATACGCCTTTCCATAGAAAATGGCAAAATTTTAGCACTTAGAACCCATCGGATTACAAAAAGCGTCGAGGTTTATATCCAATCGGCAATCGAACTGATCCTCGATAAATGCAAGCACCCAACCCTTGTCCCAATGCTCTATACAGTGATCAAAGAATTATCGATCAACGCCTGTAAAGCAAATCAGAAGCGGATTTTTTTTGATGAAAAGGGATATGACATTAAAAATCCTGCAGACTATGCAAAGGGAATTGTTGAATACAAAGAACTCTTCAGTGAAGAAATGTCAAATGAATACGGCTTGAAAGCAAAAAAGAAGGGTTATTACTGCCTCATTACTTTTAACTATACTATTGACGGCATGACCCTTGAAGTCATTAACAACACTCCAATTGCAAAAGAAGAAGAGACGTCACTGCGCGAGAAACTTGAGAAAGGAATGGGTTATGAAGACATTGCCCAGTTTTACATGGACAACGCGGACAACACGGAAGGCGCCGGGCTTGGACTAGCGCTCATTCTGATAATGCTGAAAGGTGAAGGGATAGATCCGAATTATTTTCGCATAACGATCGGCGAAGATACGACAACAGCAAGGCTTGAAATCCCATTTACTGAAAATTTCAAAAGTAAACGAAAAAAATAATATAATAAAAGAATCACCGTTGGTACCAGTTCCCATATCAGTCTGTATTATTACTCTTAACGAAGAAGACAATATCACTTCTTGCCTGAAT
>JAIOQL010000538.1 GCA_021413405.1 Leptospira sp. | reverse complement strand
AAGACGCATAGATTTATCAAAACAAAATGTGAATGCTCTGGCATAACTTAGAGCATAAACTTCAGATAGATCCCAATATGTTCCATCATAAAATAACATATCCTCTTTGTGCGGTTCACCGTTCACCGAATCGGTTCTGATGCTTTGCTTTTCAGAAGATTCTTTAAATTTCGGAGGGATGAAATAAAAATCATTGCTCAGTGAAGAAAAATCCCACGGTAGCTGTTTCCCGTTGCTTATTTTTTTGACATTTACCCTGACTGCCTTAAAAATCTCTTCTATCCTTTTTCCAGGAACGGAGATATATTTTAGAAGTTCCTGGGTATATAACCCATTTCTCTGATCTCCATCACTTGCAACTGTATCGGGGGATGTTGAGTAAGCAATGAACATTTCGCCTGGAGAGCGATTGATAACTGTGAGTCCTTTGTTTGGAATGTTCACGCTTTTGGGAAAAGGAGAATTTCTACACGCATCGAGGATGACTATGTTGAAACGGTTATTGGCCCATTCCATTTCTGCAAGAACGAGATTCAGATTTACTCCCTGCTCTTCAATGTCTTCGGATTTCTCAATGATTGCATCTTTTGGTATCAGATAATTTGAACCATTGTGCTGAACGCCATGACCTGAAAAATAGAAAAGACCTATTTTGTTTTTTTCTTTCTTGAGGATTTCTCCGAATTCCTTTATTGATTGTTTGAATTCTTTTTTTGAAAGATTGTTCCTGTTTATGACCTGGAAATTGAGCTTTGATAATCTGTCGGACATGTCGCTTGCGTCATTGACCGGATTGAACAGTCTACCAAATGCATAGTCTTTAATTCCGATAACCAGTGCAACACGACCTTCAGACATGTTTTCTGCATTTGCAATCGTTGAATGCATAATCAGAAGAATAGAGATAAATAAATTTCTCATATAATGATTGGACTTCTTATCAGTATTTTTTTACTTCCTTTTTAAGCTTATTTTTGATATCTTCCCTGTTTGATTTGTTTGTAAGAATAATATTATAATAGATCAGGTATTTTGTAACAACTGGAATCGGGCCTTTCTTATGCTCCAGAATCCATCGGGTTGCATCGTTTTGAATAATTTTTGCTATGTCATTAATCCTGGGAACTCTGGTATGAAAATTGATGTTCTCAAGTTTTCCGGTATCAGGGTTCAGTTTTATTATCATGATACCATCATCTTTGAAATTTATCAGATCGTATTTTTTCAGTTCATCGGTAATAAGTAGATCGCCTCCGGGGTCAGGTTTCCGGGCAATGAGATCAGTCCCCCGTATTTGGCGCATCTGGTAAGAGTCACTGGAAATGATTACCCTAAAGAATTCATTCGGGTCAGCTGATTCTGCCGAAAAAAAAGCAGGTTCTGCTGTATTATTCTCAATGAAGTCACCTTTCTCATTTAGGATTTTTTCCTTTTCGCCGCCAGGATTAGGAAGTTTAAAAACTTCTTTCCCGGATGTAACCGGAGCAGACGCACAACCGATGCTAAGCAGGATACTGAATAATAAATAGAATTTATAAGTGTCGCATAACTTCATTTCCGTCTCCACTGAAAATCAAAGAAAATTTATAAACAATGTTGCAAGGCCAAGAAAACAAAAAAAACCAAACGCATCTGTGCATGCGGTTACAAATATCGATGAAGCAATCGCTGGATCAATTCTGAAATATTTTAAGAGGAGAGGAATTGAGGAGCCTACAAACCCGGCAACGATCAGATTTAAAAACATGGCCAGTCCAATCACAAAGGATAGCATAACTGTTTGCTTGAAAAGATAAACAAGTCCCCCTGTGACCAGTCCGAGGATCAGCCCGTTCGCAATTCCG
>JAIOQL010000537.1 GCA_021413405.1 Leptospira sp. | reverse complement strand
AGCTGCGATAACTGTGATTTCCTTTTCCTTTGCAACCAATTGCGGGAAGAGCGAAAAGAAAGAGGAGCAGGCTGCTGAGACTTCTGCACCGGCTGAAGCGACCCTGGATCCATCCCTTCAAAAAGGAAAAGAATTGTATGCTATGAACTGTGCGTCATGTCATGGTGAAAAAGGCATAGGAGATGGTCCTGCTGCTGCAGCATTGAATCCAAAACCAAGAAATTATAAGGCACCAGCTGCTGAATGGAAAAATGGCAATACAGAAGCAGGAATTACCAAAACGCTAAAAAACGGACTTCCGGGAACAAATATGGTTGCATACAAACATCTTGGGGATGAGAACATCAAACTCATTGCAAAATATGTTCAACATCTTTCGTCAAATTAGTACATCAATTTTTAATGGCTCCGGTTTTTGCCGGAGTCGTTTCTCATGAGTTCAAACACTGAGTGTCAGTTCGGCGGTTATAAAAACTGTCCGTATCCTGAGGAGAAACGTAAATATTCAAAATGGTCTTTTTTTCTTCTGCTGTTTGGGGCCTCTGCAACACCGGAATCGATCACGCTGATTTGTAAAAAGTGCGGGGCGACAATTCCACTGTCCGATTCAGAAAGAAAAGAACTCACCTGAATATTCAGTCATTCATTTTGTAAGAATCTTTCAGAGAATATATGCTATTTGTCCAGATTCTTCCTGATCGTCCTTTGTCAGTCTCAGGCTTTTTGATCATTTTCACGCACGCATTCATCTGGTCACTTGTTACTGTCGATTTTAAATAAATATTCAGTGCATATTTCGACAGGTCGCGTATCATAAAATCGAAAATTTCTCCGAGGATATCCTCCCCCATTTTTTCTTCGATTGCATTTTCAATGATAAGCTGACCATAGGCGACTAACGTAAAAATTTCTCCCACAGAAAGCATGAAATCGAGATCCTTCGATTGTTCTTTGGAAGGGCCATGGTCTTTCAGAAATGCCTTGAAGGCATCTACCTGTTTCAGGAAAATCGAAATGTTCGGAAGTGAAATTTTTCCGTATACTTTCCGGTAATCATCAAACATGATCGAATCGGTTCCTTTTGTAGTTGCTCCCTGGTTAAAGAGAAAATCATCATTCTCAGAATTTCCGGTTTGCGATACTTCCTTTGCTTCTTGCGGGTGAAAAAGATAGTTCATCATAAATTTAATAACAAGAATCATGTTCACATGAACCGTTCCTTCCAGTTTTGGAAGCATCCGGATGTCGCGGGTGGCAGACTCAAAATAGGTGTCCTTTTCAAATCCCCTGGCAGCAATCACATCCCAGATCAGGTTTATGACTTCCTCGCCCTGCATTGTTACTTTCATCTTAACCATAGGGTTGAATAGCAGGTAACGTCTGTCATCGGGCGAAGCTGATTTCATATAATCTTTCGCTCTATAGGCGAACAAACGCATTGCTATGAGCCTTGCATAAGCTTCCAGGAAAAGCTGTCGAATATGCGGGAAGTCTGTTACATACTCATTGTAAAGTCTCCTGTTCGAGGCATGATTGATCGCTTCATAAAAAGAATGAGTCGCTATTCCAATTGCCGCCATGCCCAGATTAAATTTTGCAAATGCTACTGTTGCAAGAGCAGCATCCCACGCTGCACGGCCTCGCGAAATAATTTCGTTTTCCGTGATCGGGTAGTCATGGAGGAAAAACTCAGCCACATATTTCTGGGAATTTACTACGTTGCCCATACATTCATATTTCGGATGAGCCGATTCCACCGCAAAAAAAACAAATTCTTTCGAATTGGAAATCTTCCCGAAAACAGAAATCAATGCTCCTTTGTTCCCGTTTCCAATGTAATACTTGTCACCTCGTGCGGTGTAGCCACCTTCCTTATTGGGGATCAGGAGCATATCTGTCGCAATGAGATCTGCCCCATGCTCTTTTTCGGAAAGTCCGAATCCGAATATACCGCCTTTTTGAAGAGCGCTCGCAGTTTTCTTTTTTAAGTCTTCGTTGGAACTCATCCAAAGCGGTCCAAGACCGAGAATACTTACCTGCCAGGCATACCAGTGAGAAAGGCTATAAAATCCTAATATCTCGCTGTAGGCGGTGTTTCTAGCGGAATCCCATCTGCAATCCGATTCCCCGTATTTCGACGGAGTCAGAAACGTATAAAAGACTTTTTCTTTTTTTAGAAATTCCAGGAAGTCATCATACCAGAGTCTTTCGTGATCCTCATGCTTCAGGTTTTTCTTTCCTTTTCTTTCGAAAAAGTCAATGGTTTTGAGCATTATTTCACGGGTTCTGGAATCAAATTGATTGAAAGTTTCTCTCTTCGGATTTAAAAGATGCATATATGGCTGCCTTTCGGTAATGTATTAAAGATTCTTTATGGAATGCAAACGGCACGATTTTTTCAATTGAAATTTTACGGACGTATTTCTGCTTTATTTTGAAGCGTAAAATCCGATTTGCTCTGAACTCAAGACGTAATTATATATTTTCATTTCATCTATGTCGCCTGTATATGGGCCGCCTCCATCAAGATTCAGTGCCAACCGGAAATTATTGCTCACTGTATTCTGCACTGGAATTGAATTGGACTGGCCGGCAATTGCTCCGTTTATATATATCTGACCAATTGTTCCTGAGTATGCTCCGCAAATATGAGTCCATTGATTTGATGTTAATGTATTGGGGAGATCAAAGTTTGTCGATCCCCAAAAGAAGAAACGTGCCGTAAGAGTTCCTGCTCCATATCCAATTCCCATCGCCTGGTCCGTTGTAGTTGTTCCATA
>JAIOQL010000068.1 GCA_021413405.1 Leptospira sp. | reverse complement strand
TTAGGTTTTGGGACAGGCTCATAATATTTATCGAGATTGATTCTGGGCTATTTTATGCCCGGCTTCAAAAACTTTCGCTTCAATAAAAATATTCAGTAAATCCTGATCGACATGACCGTCTTTAACTTCCATCTTCAGAATATCTAACGCCCTATCAACCGGGACAGCTTTTTTATAGGGTCTATCTTGAGCGGTTAACGCATCATAAATATCGGCAATTGTCATCATACGAGATTGAATCGGTATCTCTATCCCGGAAATCCTCCTTGGATATCCCGAGCCGTCAAGCTTTTCATGATGCGCATATGCGATTGAAGGAATCATCTTGAGATCACTTGTCCAGGGAATTTTATTCAGGAAATGAAATGTATGAGTTACATGCGATTCTATCTCCTCCCTTTCTTCTTTATTAAGGGTTCCTTTTTTGATTGAAAGGAAATTGAATTCAGCAGGAGTTAAAACGTCTAGTTCCGCTCCGTCAAGAAAAGAAAACCTGACTCTGGAAATATCAACGAGCCTTTCCGAGCTTGCCTGCTCAAGCACAGAAGGTTCATTCGAGTGGACAATTACTGCCAGCATCTCATCTAACTTACGAATCTCAGACCTGTATTCCACATCCAGAGCAGATTCATAGTCGTCAAAACCGAAATTACCCCTCTTCTTCAAATACTCCAGTTTCTTTGAATGTAGTTTCGATTCAATATCTTTCTTGATATAAAAAAATCGCCACTTTATCAGGTCAAGCTCGTAGGATTCAAGTTTTTTCTCCTTAACAAGAACCTTCTCCCGGACGCCAACTTTGCCGAAATCATGAAGCAAAGATGCATACCGGATTTCCTTCATCTGCGTTTTCGTAAAATTAACGTTTTTGTATTTCTCAGAGTCAAGTCTATCAACGACCTCAGCCAAACCTACAGTATAGTCTGCAACACGAAAAGAATGACCGCTAGTAGTTCTATCCCTTGCTTCAATGGCACTAACCGATGCTGTTACAAATCCTTCAAATAATGTTTCAATTTCCTGTACCAAATTATTGTTCTGGATCGCAACAGCAGCCTGCCCCGAAACGCTCATTACAAGCTCTTCTGAATGGCTATCAAATGGAA
>JAIOQL010000482.1 GCA_021413405.1 Leptospira sp. | reverse complement strand
GAAAAAATTTTCAATTTTCCGTTTCACTGATATTCCTTCTTATTTCTCATTCGTTTTGCACACTTTCTAATAGAAATATCTGCGACCCTGCATCCAAAGCCTTCCATGACACCTTCATAGCAAAAATCATTTTGCGAGATGGAAGTTCATTTTGCGGGGTCAGCACAAACCCTGTTTCCATAACAGGATCGGTTACCGGTTTATTTGCATCAGGATTAAAAATTTCCCTGAATGGAAAGCCATTCGATGTAAATGCAAACAGTTCAACCTTTGCCGCTCCAGATCTCGTCGCAAATAATTCACAGTATCTTTTAACGGTCAATGCAACTCCGGATAATACATTTTGCGCAATAGAGAATGCTTCAGGCGTAACAAACGGGGATGTCACAAACGTGAAAGTGAAATGTCTTTTGAAATCCTGGTACTCTTTTTTTGGATCTACGGCTGGAATTGAAAATGCCTGGAATGTGATTCAAACATCTGATATGGGATATGTTGCAGTCGGTCAGGGTGGATCGAACTTCTCTCTTGATGGTAAATCACCGGTGAATCCATATGATGCCGGATCCAAAGATATGTTTATCGTTAAAGTAAATTCAATCGGAAATTACGAGTGGCACACATTCCTGGGTGGGGCAGGAGGAAATGAAGAAGCATTCAGCGTAAAAGAATTATCTGATAGTGGCCTAATGGTTGCAGGTCCCGCCAATACAACTTTTAGTACGCTTTCCGGAAAAAGTCCCCTGATTTCTTTTGCAGGAGGCGGGCAGGATATACTGGTAGTAAAACTCGATACGAAAGGACAAATCATATGGTGGACTTTTATCGGAGGAACAGGTAACGATGCAACGACGTCATTGGCCGCAACAAGAGACGGAGGAGCCGTGATCTCCGGGAGTGTTAACACTGCGTTTGCAGCGCTTGGAGGAAAATCGCCGATCAATCCTCACTCCGGAGGGGGATTCAACGATATATTCGTAGTGAAATTGAAAACCACGGGAGCAGTTGACTGGTTTACATTTTTGGGATCAGCTGCCGGAGACGAAGTTGGAAATCATACACTGCAGCTAAAAGATTCCGGGTATTTATTATCATCGAGCGGTTCGATTACATGCGCTAACATAGGCAGCGTAACACCCATTCTACCATATAACGGAAACACAGATTTCATGATGGTAAGACTGGATTCTTCCGGAATTCTGAAATGGTACACTTATTTTGGTGCTATCGGAGCAATACAGGAACCACTGAGTGCAGTTGAAACTTCTGACGGATCACTTTTCGTCGCAGGATATACTGCTGAAAATATTCCAGCCTATTCAGGAAAAAGTCCTGTTTATCCCTATTCCGGAAGCGGCACCGACAGTGTTGTTGTGAAATACGATTCGAACGGCAATCTTCTCTCTTATGCATTTCTTGGAGGAACAGCTACCGTTACAGATCAAATGCAATCGATGCAAATTCTCGATAATGGTTCTCTTCTCGTGATGGGCGCGAGTGCCGGAACAATCCCTACCCTGGGAAACAAAACTCCCCTCAATGCGTATGCAGGAGGAGGTTTTGATGGATACGTTGTAAAAATGGATCAGAGTTACAATATTGATTTCTATACTTTTCTTGGAGGAACGGGAAATGATACGGCGATTAATACATTTGCTACTTATGATTCCGGACTTATAATTGGAGGAAGAAGCGATACTCCTATCAGCTCAATGCAGGGAAAATCTCCGATCCTGACTCATAGTGGAAGTACAAACGATATGTTTCTTGTGAAAATAAACAGTGAAGGGAAACTCTAAAACCTTTTTATTCACAAAAAACATCCCGGCTCTTTATCTGACATTTCTGGATAATTTCACCGGCTTTCAAAGTTCCCGAACCATCATTCCCGTTATTCAAAAAATCACCTTCGAAAATTTTTCCATCTACAAATTTGTAAACGCCTTTCCCGGAAATAATTCCTTCTTTGAATGCCCCGATGTAATTATCACCGTTTTTGAATTTATATTCTCCATACCCGTCTTTTTTATCTTTTGTAAAATCGCCTGAGTATGATTCCCCGTCAGGATAAACTATTTTACCCTGACCTTCTCTCATGTTGTCCTTGAAATTTCCTGAATATTTTTCTCCGGTTGAATAAAGAAAAACGCCATAGCCGTTTGTGCAATTTCCCTCAAGACATGATTCAGTTTTTGCTGCTGAATCTGCGCCCGGATTTGCACCGGACAAACTTTTATCATCTCCGGAGTCTTCCATCGATCTGGTTTTCTTTGCAGGATCAGATTTTTTGGTATTATCCGCTTCCGCTCCACCAGCTTCTTTTTCCTGAGATGACGAACAATTCCCAAAAAACAGAAAACCGGATAAGCAAATCAGGAAAAAATATTTTAAAACGCTTTCAGGAAATTTCATAGTTTTAGTCTCAATTTTTATTGTGCTGCAATTTGATCATATTTAGA
>JAIOQL010000481.1 GCA_021413405.1 Leptospira sp. | reverse complement strand
TAGAATCTAAAGAGCGATTGAGATAGGAGCTCGGGAATTCTTTGACTTTCTCTTCAGTGGCGGTCATAGAAAATTCACCGTGACGTTTGCCGTTATTAGTTTTGGTTTTTGTCTGCCTGAAATAATTACTGTGTCTTCAGACGCCGGGCTCTCCGTATCAACGAAAGCATTTATAGCTTTAATACCTAAAACTTTTACGGAGTTATATTCTGTTAATCCTCTTTGTGCAGCAATAAGTTCCCATGAGAATAGATTTTTTCCTGTCCCATTCCCTTTGTAATTAGTAGAAACGTCACCTATCGTATCGATGCCACCGACAACTTTTATACAGTTACTTTTTACTATGCTTTCGGAACCGGGAACCCAAACATCCAGATCCTTCTCAATTTCGATTTTGACATAGATGGTGACTTCCTCTGGAATATTATAATAGTAGGTTCTCGTTTGACCTTTGTTATCTATGATAGTGGCTGATTCTTCCCCGAAAGATTCAATACCACCTGGCCACTTCTTTACGAAAAGATCTGCAATCTCTTCAGCTGTTCCACCTTCAATGACAGCTTCCATTGAATGCGGTGGTCTGCCTGCTTCATCTTCAAAATCAGTTTCATTCTCATAGACTATCGCAGATAAAATCGATTGTATATTGTTTAAAGCAGATTGAATACCAACTGCAGACGATCCTCCTTCTGACCCTTGTTCCATAAATCTGTTGAAGTATTCTGTATCCGTTTCACGAACTCTTCCACCAATTGCTGGTTCCGGGTTGTTGACTGAATCTATTCCAGTGAGAGGTGTCAGGATTTCAGTGATCGAATTCGCAGCAACATTTCCGGAAGTTCCTGATTCTATTGCCCTAGCCTTTACACTTATACTTTCTGAAATTATTGTTTTAGCTTCAATCGTAATGAATAAAACTCCACTTGGAGTTCCGGAAATCGTTCCGCTTTTAATTAACGAATCATCTTCCCCAAAGAATTCTAAATCGACGATGGAATTTTTAGGTCCCTGACGTTCAGATCCTAATGG
>JAIOQL010000480.1 GCA_021413405.1 Leptospira sp. | reverse complement strand
GGATCTAAAAATAAATCCATGACTCTTTTCTTTGAGGGCGGGAATTCAAATGAACCGGATCCGAGAAAAGAACCGGCCAGAAAGCTGAAGCGTGTTAAAAGTTCTATCAAGAACAACAACTTTGTTGAAGAAGATAGCCGAATTTCTGAGGTCGTTGACAATGGACCGAACTCAACACCGCAACACAACGATAAGATTACAGTATTCTACCAGCACGATGGAAACCCGGAATTTAACCGTCCTGAGACTCCAACTGAAAAAGGTGTTGGAAAATATCTGATGGAAGGCGTTGAAAATACAAAAACAAATCCTATACGCAATAATTTCAAAAGGGATTATTATGTTAAGCACCTGGATTATTTCGACAGGCTCTTTACGAAAATTTTTGATTACAACGATAGAGACAGTAACGGAAAATACAATGAAGCAAACACCCTACTGAAAGGAACTCTGAAATACTGATTATCCGATAGAGGTGAATGATGTATTACATTCGCCCCTGCTCCAATTGTAAAACTGAATTAAGGTTCCCTCTAAACAAGGGAACCTTACTTATTTCCTGTCCGTCCTGCAAAACTCAATTCAAAATAAATCCTGATGATCCGGAAACTTTCCGGTATGGAAAATTTGAATATTCCCTCGGACCTGTAAAAACCGCAAGATTCCGCACAATTTTAGACGCAGTTTCAGATTTACTTTTTATCCCGATAGATCTTTTCCATTCAATCACCCGCTACAGATTTAAATCTTCAAACTCAGGATTCAGTGTGATGAAAATCATTCCATTCATACTTTTTACTTTTTTGTTTCTCAATCTTTACCGGCTATGTCTTAACCCTTCACCTGAAGATGCAAAAAAAAAGGAGGAATGGAAAATTCCGAAACCGTCAGACGGGGGGGAAGATCTGTTTGAAGAGGAGCCTTTCCAGGAACAAAAGGAACTGCCCGAAACCAGGCCACAATATGAAATTTAAAAAAATACTTTGGCTCTCCTCATGATTTCCCTGATTTTGTCTTTGTAGCTTTCGGAAAAAAGATTTCCTTTGAGTATCAGTTCTTCGAGTTTGATAAGTTTTTCAAAACCCGGCGGCAGTTCTTTCAATTTATTTCCTTCGAGGTATAAGTCTGTCAGATTATACAGATGTGAAAACTCATAGGGCAATTTTTCAATCTGGTTTCCATCGAGATCAAGGTATCTCAGATTCGAGAGACTTCCGATTTCAGCCGGCAATTCCTTTAGTTTATTGTTCTTCAGATAAAGATCTTCCAGTCTTTCAAGTTGTCCGATTTCCGGAGGCAATTCTACGATCAGATTATTGTCCAGGTAAAAATTCTGTAGATTCCCGAGACAACTGATGGAACCCGGAATTTTTCTGATTGAATTGTCATCCAAAACAAGATAATTCAACAGTCCGAGATTTCCGATTTCCGGTGTCAGTTCCGTGAGAGAATTATTGTCCATATCCAGATATTCCAGCGTCTGGATTTTTCCGATTTCATCCGGAAGACGCGAAATATAATTTCCCTCGAGATGAAGAACCTGGAGATTATTCAGGTTCCCAATTTCTTCAGGAAGTGTTTCCAGATAATTTTCTTTTACATGCAAAATTTGCAAATTTTCCAGATACCCGATTTCTTCTGGAAGTTTTTTCAGATTGTTGTGGTTGAGATATAATTCTTTGAGATTGTAAAGTTCAGCGATTTTTGGACTGAGTTCCATCAGGTTTGAATCGCTCAAATTGAGACGGTAAACCGAGGATTTCTCATGAAGAGCCAGTTCCAGATCCTGGTATTCTCCGGATACACTATGAAATCGGGTAGATGCTGGCATAGTAAGATTATCGACGAAATAAATCCGCAATATTCAATAGTTACTATTAAAAAAAACCCGGTATGTGGACAGAGAAAAATAAAAAAGAGAGGGAAAGGTTGCTATTGTATTGCTACATTTACCTGACTCAAAAAATGCAGGAACAATCGGGTTTTGGAAACAGTAAAAAGATTTTCACAAATCGGGGCCGATACCACATATCCAAAGTATGTATTCAAAAACAAATTCGCGCATCACAGCAGTCCTGGAAAAAATAATCGATAATCCGGAAAAACATGCAAAATTTTTAAACACGCTGTCATTCCTCGAAAATACCGGTGCCAGAAAAATTAGCGCGCTACTCTCAGATCCAACCACTTCAATCCTGATACTCAAGCATGCATCAGAAGAATCGAGACATGCTTATTATATAAAAAGGCAAATTTTAAAATTGAATGGTGCGGGTCTTCCCGATTTCAGAACAGAATTTCTTTTTGCCCCAAAAGAAACCAGGCGATATCTGCGCCTGCTCGAATTAACGATTTCCCGGCATCTGAAGAAAAACGGTCTCGATGATTTACAAAAGATACGCTTTGCATCCTATCTGCTTGTGACTTATTCAATCGAATGCCGGGCTGAATCGTTCTATTCATTGTATCAATCGGTTCTCAAAGAGAGGAAGTCGAAAATTAGCGTTCAGTCTGTCCTTGCCGATGAAAAAAATCATTTAAAATATATCCGTGACGAACTGGAAAAAAAGATATCTGATCCCGAAAAATATTCTGAATTTGCCTGTGCCGCCGAAAAGGATCTGAATGAAAAATGGCTGCGCGCAATAGAAATTGAACTAAACTGAGATTTTTCCAGAGCTCAAAATTATGTCTTTCTTCTATGTTTATTCGGACGGATAATTTGAATTGAACCTTCTAATTCTCAAAAACTCAGATCAATCTGATTTAAATAAATTCAAACTCAATGACAGACGTGCCGTGCACATCATCCAGATATTGAAATCAAAACCCGGAGATGTGCTACGTGCCGGGATTTTGAATGAATCAAAGGGGAATTTTACCGTAACTGATATCGACGCGAACACAAATATTGTATCCGGGATTTACACCCAGGATCAATCGACGAAGGTGAGAGATGAAAGTACTTTCAATGAAATCCATATCATCTCTGCATTGCAAAGACCCCAGACGGTGAAAAAAATATTACAGATTTGCGCAACCATTGGCGTTGAAAAAATTACTTTCTTCGTTTCTGATAAATCAGAGAAATCATATCTTAACTCTCCCGTGTGGATGGAAGAAAATATTGAAAAAGAAATAATCCTCGGTCTAGAGCAGGGTAAAAAAGTACACGCACCTCATGTAACATTGTTAAAATCAAAATCAATGATTCCAGATTATATTTCTGAACCGGTTCGTTTCATTCTTGATCCGGAAGGAGATTCATTTTGGGGTTCGTCGGAACTGATCCAAAACAACGGCTCCATTTGTATCCTTCTTGGACCCGAACCGGGTTTCACAACTGGAGATAAGAAAATTTTTT
>JAIOQL010000479.1 GCA_021413405.1 Leptospira sp. | reverse complement strand
ATTTATTTGCGAAAAAAATTTCATAAGATCTTTACAGAAACTTGATTCTGCTTCCTTTTTTAACGCCGAAGTTTCCTATCGGGATTCAAATGTTAGATATCGGGATTGTTACTGAACTTTGAGTCATCGAAATAAAAAGGATGTTCTATTTCCTCAAGCCTTCTTTTTGTGTTCTCGCTAAATACCTTTTTATCTCTTTTTCTGCCGAAAGACGAAATTCTTTGAATTTAACTTCGAGGAGGATTTCAATTTCCTTGACAAAATATTTTTTCGGGATAAATTATTCTTATGGCGATTGTCCAAAAAGTTCCAAGAGATCTGGAGGAAGCACTGGGTCCAAAGGCCACAGATGGCCTGATCGATTTGCTAAATACTTCCTTCAATTCGCAAAAAGAAGACATTGTTCAGCTCTTTACTGATAAATTTGAAAAGGTTGTTACCCAGGATTCCAGCAGGTTAGAACTGAAATTCGAAAAAAGATTCAACGAATTGGATAATAAAATTATCGATTTTAAGGGTTCATTCGAAATGCAAATCAGCGAAATGGGCAAAGAAGTAACAAAAAGCCTGAGCAAAGAAATAACAAGCATGAACAAAGAAATATCAAGCGTGAAAGAAGAAATATCAAGCATGAACAAAGATATAACACAAGTGAAAATAGAAATATCAGGCATAAACAAAGAAATTCTGAATGCAGGTAGAGAAAGTTTGAATTTGAGTAAAGAAATCGCAAGTGTCAGATCAGAACTCAAATCTGAATTTAAATCCGATCTTGCCAAAGTCCACGAAAGTATTTCAAAAGTTCATGAAAGCATTGCCTCTCAGACAAAATGGCTATTAGTTCTTGGGATAACTGTAGCTACAATGTATCCAGTTATGAATAGGATCGTTGCAAAGATAATTCCTTAGGCATCTTATTCACAACAATTCAATCACACCTTTTGTCACTCCGCTTTTACAAGCGGCAGCTCGATTTTAAATGTTGTTCGTCCGGGAAGCGATTTCACTGAAATTCTTCCCTTGTGTTTTTCAATAATTCCTTTTACGATTCCAAGGCCAAGGCCCGATCCTTCCCCCTGGTCCTTCGTCGTGAAAAAAGGATCCCAGATCCTGTCCTGGATTTCGGGCAGAATTCCGGGGCCATTGTCTGTGATTTCAATGCATGCAAATTCTCCCTCTTTGTAGGAAGAAACTGTCAGAATTCCGTTTCCTTTCATTGCCTGTATTGCATTCTGGATAATGTTTGTCCAAACCTGGTTCAGTTCGTCGAGATTGCAGGGAACTTTCGGAAGCTGTTCGTAATTTCTTACAACTTCGATTCCCTGTTTTATCTGGTTACTAAAAATGATGAGCGTGTTTTCTATTCCTTCACTCAGATCTGCATCTGCGTGGCTTGCCTGATCGAGATGGGAATAATATTTCAATGCCTTTACGATCCGTACAATATTTTTAATTGAATACTTTACATTCTTTAGATTCCGGTTCATCCCGGCCATGCTGTTCAGAAGTTCAAAAAGTTCCTTACCACCGGAACTTGCGATTCCGGCCATCTGGTCTGTATATTCGAGCATATTCCTGTCGATCAGAAATGATGCAAGGTCTCCGGAGAGTTCGGGGTTGATTTGCATTAATGCGAATTTCTCTTTCAGATCTTTTTTAAGTTTGAATTTTTCTTTTGAATCAACGGGAATTTTTTTTTCGTCTTTCAGAATGTTTGAAAGGACCATCCGGAAATTTTCTTTCAAAACCGTATCTCTTACAAGAGGAATGAAATCTTCACCATGCGAAATCAGATACATCATGCTTGCTTCGAGATTATCAGCAGACCCGTTGATAACTCCGGCAGGAGTATTGATCTCGTGCGCAATTCCGGCAACCATTACGCCCAGTGATGCCATTTTTTCAGACATTATGAGTTGAGCCTGTGTATCTTCGAGTTCGCGGGTGCGTTCCTTCACTTTTGCTTCGAGAGTTTCTGTGAGGATGATCGACCTTTCATAAAAAATTGCATTCGAAAGCGCCATGACTGCCGCTGATTTAATTTCTCCAAGCCTTTCCAGCTCTTTCTGGTCAGGGAATGTTCCGCCTCTTTTCTTTGAAAGGCAAAGCATCCCAAGAAGACTATTGTTTAATGTCAGGGGAATCGCGATTTCGGATCCAGAAAGCTCGAAAAATTTCAGAGCTTCTGTCTGGATTTGCTCATACCGGGGGTTGAAAAGAAAATCGATTTTGGTATAGATCCTCTCATTGTCGGTGATCCAAAGGATGAAAGGATCATATACATAAAACCTGGTCGAATTTGTAAGATCAAATGGAAACGGAAGGAATGCTCCTTTGGTTTCCTCCCAGAGAAAAACCCTGGAACTTTCAAACTCAAAAGATTTTTCGATAAATTCGTTCAGGAAAAGACAGATCCGGGAAGGCACATTTATCTTGAATAGTTCATTTTTGAACTTATCAAGTAGGGAGAGGTATTTAACGATTTCCGTGTTGTCATATTTGGATTCGAGAATCTTATTAAGTCTGTCCTGGCCCGACCGGTTGGATCGGATTATTACAAGTGCAACAGCCAATGTGAAAAAAATTATTGTGATTGCCTCTGCCACTACTTCATATAGGCTATGATGGAAATTGAAGTAG
>JAIOQL010000527.1 GCA_021413405.1 Leptospira sp. | reverse complement strand
CTTTTGTAGCATTCTTCTATTTTATGGAATTCAATTTTTTCAAGAAATGTTAGCCCATGAAGCTTTGCCAGCGCTTTCATTATATCAATTTCTCCGGCTAACCCTCTTTTCTGAATGATTTGAGTTAGTGGAATCTGGCTTTTTTGTTGTGCTTTTAAAGTCTCGGCTAAATCTTTTTCAGTAATAATTCCATCTTCGACTAAAACTTCACCGAGAGTTTTTCTCATCTAAGTCTTTTCTCTCTTTCTGCTTCCTGAATTTCCTGCTCGACTTTTTTCTCAATTGTGATCTTATCTGCTTTGGTCCTGGAATCCAGAATGTGAGGAGTCAGGAAAAGCATAAGATTTGTTTTCTTCAACTGAGTAGTTGTTCTTCTGAAAAAATTTCCTATCAGGGGGATGTCACCAAGCAGAGGAATTTTTGTGATTTTCTTTTGTTTGTCATTGGATATCAATCCTCCAATCACTATTGTTTGCGTGTTGTCAACTGTGATGGTGGTTTTTACATCCCGTTTGTTGAAAATCGGATTTCCACCCTGTGTGGGAAGACCGGCAATATTTTTTATCTCCTGGAAAAGATCGAGTGTCAGCTTATTATTCTTATTTATATGTGGTGTAAATTTTAGCTTTATTCCTGTTGGACGGTATTCAAAGTTATCAACTGTCACGGCATTGTCTCCACCAAGACCGGCATTTCTGCTTTGCGTTCTGACAGGGACGTCCTGGCCAACATTTATCTCTGCTTCCTGATTATCTACTGTAAGGATCTGCGGGGCCGAAAGTACATTGAAGTTTTCATTTGTTGAATTTGCATTTAAAATACCAATGATCTGTTCTCCACCGCGCTTGAGAAATCCCAATGAAAAGCCCGTCAAGGTATTTACGTTCGTCGGCTGTCCCTTGTTGTTGATGATTCCACCGGAAGAAGCCAATCCTGAATTGAATTGCGCATATGCCTGTTTCTGGTATCTCCAATCTATTCCAAAATCATTCAGATCATTGGATGTTAATTCAACAATGAGTACTTCGAGAAGTACCTGCTTTCTCGGTAGATCGAGAATTTTTATGATTCTTTGGATTTCATCCCATTCTTGTTTGTTCGCTGTGATGATAATTGAATTTGAATCCTTGTGAGCCACAGCTTTGATTTTTTCTACCTTTGGTGCCGAAGGCGCACTTCCCGGAGGCTTTGTCGGATCTACTGAAACAGGTGCTTCAACAACGGGATTATCCAGTTTCACAAGTACCGCTGTGAGTTTTTCCGCTTCATTGTATTCTAAAGTATAAATGTGAATATCACCGGCAGATATAGAAGTTCCGGGACCTTCCTGCCTTTGATCCAACTTATCTATTACCCGGATTAGTTTATTAATATCTCCCGAAGATCCCGAGAGAACTACTGTATTTGAAGTTCTGTAAACGATGACATCGGTATCCGGAGAAGTTACACGTTTCAGCAAAGGTTCCAGCTCTGCGGCATTTGTTTGAAGAATGGGAACAATCTGAGTTATTATTTTACTCGTATGAAGCTCATTATCAGGAATCAATTCACGTCCGACTCTGACAACCAGTGATTTCGCGAGAGCATCTTTAATTTTTACAACTTTGACAATGTCTCTCTCTTCTATCAGGGCGAATCCCTGTACTTCCAAAACGGATTTCATGAAAGA
>JAIOQL010000526.1 GCA_021413405.1 Leptospira sp. | reverse complement strand
CGTTATAACCCAATAATATGGCATTGCGATATCGTAGGACTTCCTTATCCGGTTCCCTTCGTTCGATTTCAGGAAATAAATTTTGCTGAAAAACGTTTTCAACAGTAGTATTAATATTTTCTATATTTGAACTTGCTACTGATTCCTTGACAATTGCAGGGGATAACAGTAATAATGGATGTGGCAAGGATTGAGCGTAGCCATTAAGTTCGCCAAGTTCAGCCCGGGCTTCGATTAACAGTCTAAAGATTGCTTCCTCTTTCAGATCGATTAATGTCGGTAACTTAGGTAAATCGAACGGTATTTCGGGATTAAACCTGACCATATATCGCAATAATCAAGTTTTTGTGATATACGTCAATCAATATGTTATAATTTATTCATATTTACTATATATACGTATGGTAAATATAATCGGCGGATAACACCGGCGTATTCGCTGCGCCGACGACGCGCTACGCCACATCGGCTTCTGGCACTGCACTTGCTTTGCAAGTTCGTGACCCTTCGTCAGGTACGCGGTGTACGTTGTGCAGTAACAAACACGGGCGTGTAGCTAGACATAGGTAACACTTTTGCTGCAAGACATGGGTAGTACTTTTTGAGGTAAAATCTTCTCAAAATTCCCTTAGGGAGGTTTTGAGGATGCCTTGGAAGGAGACTCATATCGTGGATCAAAGAAAAGATTTCGTTTTAAAAGCCCTGGAGAAAAAAGTTAATTTCACTGAGCTTTGTAAACATTACGGAATTTCAACAAAGACTGGTTACAAATGGAAAGAAAGGTTTATCAAAGTCTCTTTTGCTTTCTTGTATGAACCTGATTAAGAAAAATTGGCTTGACAACTAGTCTGTCAACTAGTTCGATATAAAAATGAAATCTTCAAACACTTATATCAGTGCGTTCAATGCCAAAACACATCTATCTGAAGTTCTGAAAAAGGTAGAATATGGAGAAAAATTCATTGTCACAAAGAGAGGGAAGCCTGTCGCAAAAATAATTCCTATTTCAGGGATTTCCTCCTTTAGCTCAGAATTTGTAATCCAGAAATTTCAAGACATCCGTAAAGGTATTAAAGGAAAGATTAATATCAAAGAGTATATTGAAGACGGACGAAAATATTGATTAGTTGTATCATAGATTGCTCGGTAGCCGTTAGCTCCTTCTTGCCAGACGAAAATTCTGCGATTTCTGAAAAGATCTATCTGGAAATGGAAAAAGGTCTAAATGTTTGGGTTCCTTCAATCTGGTGGTACGAATTAAACAATGTTTTAATTGTAGCAAACCGTCGCAAAAGAATTTCCGAGCTTAGAATGATAGAGATCATTGAATTATTTCAATCAATGCCAATTTCAATTGATGACAACTTCTCGTTCGATGTTTTTAAAACTGTCAATAGTATTGCAACAAAGCATAGCCTTTCTGCTTATGATTCGGCCTATATCGAATTGGCGATGCGGAAAAATGCAACATTAGCAAGTCTCGATGAAAAGCTGATAGTTGCCGCAAAGAAAGAAAAGGTTATCCTTTTTAAATAAGCGCGGGCAAAACCGCGGGGCTTTTTTTGTTTTATTTCTACACCCAATTATAATCATTCTATCTCACGCCAAGACGCTAAGGCGCCAAGAGAAGAGTCAGCAAAATGAAGACCCTTTGCGTTCTTTGCGGCTTTGCGTGAGACTTTTTGTTTCTTTTTTCTCCGCGTGCACAGCGCCTCTGCGGTAAAATCTTTTTTTTGGAAAAATCATTCAGAGACGCGTGATCATATCACAATTGCAGCAATCCTCATTTCGTGTTACATTTTTCCTGACGGCTCAGCTTTCGTGTCCTGCAGTAATTTGTTTAAAATAAAAAATCCTGAAATCAATAAAAATAATCCAAGGCCATCAAGCCACAGAGGCTGGAAAACTTTAGAATTCATGATATCTAAAGGACTTGA
This sequence comes from Leptospira sp., assembly GCA_021413405.1. Lineage (GTDB taxonomy): Bacteria > Spirochaetota > Leptospiria > Leptospirales > Leptospiraceae > JAIOQL01. Next base: position 541 of record JAIOQL010000526.1, on the reverse strand, counting down.
TAAATCACTGAATCCCGGTATTCTGATGGAAGTGAAATTTATTAGCACCCACGGCAGGAAATTAAAGAAGAAATGCAGAATAACGGTTAATGTTAAATTATTTGTTCTGGTTATGAGCCAGGCGGCAAAGATTCCGACGAGGAATGTGCTGACAAATTGCAAAGGGTTCATATGCATCAACGAGAATAGTAAAGCGGATAATAAAATAGCTTTCCATTTGCTGTAGTTTGCGAGAAACCCTTTCAGTATAATCCCGCGAAGCAAAAACTCTTCCGAAATTGGCGCAAGAACGCAAACAGCTAAGAAGCTCGCAACTACGAATTTCGGGTTAAAAATGTCTTTGAGCATTTCAAAAAAGAATTGGGGAACCGGAACAAAATAACGGAAAATATTATCTATTTCAGAACATAGAATGCTTCCGCCTGTGGAGATAAGAATTAATGGAATGAGTAATAATAGAGGAGGGGCTTTCAATGGAAAAACTTCCAAAAATGGCAATTTCGTTTTTCGGAAGCCGAACCAGATAGTGAGCCCCAGTGAA
>JAIOQL010000525.1 GCA_021413405.1 Leptospira sp. | reverse complement strand
GGCTCACTTCGGGCAGTCCGGCTACTCATCTTCCCATACTTACTAAATACCAGATAATCCTACCCCTTGATAAATGCCTTGTTACCAGGAAACTGGTGAGTGATACAATAGACGAAATCCTCCGGATTGATTTCACGGCCTTTAACCGGGAAATCATTTATAATAATGAAGAAATTGGTGTAAGAAAAGAATTCATCCAGCGGAGTATAATCCCGGATTTCATCACAGTTCCTTCCATTGGTGGGAAAGTGATGATGTGGCAGGATCTCTCGATTTTGCGGGGATCCGGATCAAAGGAGAGTCGTGGCAGAATTGTGCTTCCCAATTTTGTTACGGGAGACCTGAAGACGATGCTCATGGAAGCAATCGCTGCTTTCCGGTGGGAACTTTGCAAAAATATCCTTGGCCCTGATTGGAATAACGTGGGCATACCGTCCATCACCTCCGAATACATTGATTATGTCCAGTTTTTCAAAAAGAATAAAGATCTATCGATTGAATTGAAAGAAAAAATTGCCAGTGAATTCAAAAGATTCCGGACAGACAGGGATAAGTTTGTGAACGATTATCTGTTCTGGCTCAAGTATGAGGCAGAAGGAGTGCAAAGATTGAATCGAATCGTCCGGAATATTTTTTACAAACATATCCCGTTCAGTAAAGAGATCAGGGATAAGGTTGCAAAACTTCCTGCCTATGCAGATACCCACAACCGGTTCGTAAATATTCGCACCAGACAATACAGGGAATTGGAAAACAAATACAAAAAATATGTCCAGGCAAACGGTGGTCTACCTGATGCGTTACAGGAAAACCTGGACTACTACAAGGTTTAATAATTTTTCCATAAGTCATTTCTGATGAATAAATTAGCTCTTTTAACGGGTTGATTCTATCGATACTATTAGGAACGTGGCATTAGCCATGCTGAAAATAAGTTTTTAAGCGAATCTGTTATATCACTATCCGATCCGGAGTTACAATTGAATTTTAAGTTTATAGAAAAAATGAGCAGAAAACTAAAATACGTTCTCGTTGTTTTCACATGGGTGTTCCTGTCGGGATTTTCCTTTTACCTGGGCATTAGTTTACTTCGTGGAAATGCGGTTGAAACTGCATCTGCGAATGCTGAGAAGCCTGCGATTGCAAAAGCCTCTTTTTTGGATGGGATCCTGGGCCTCTTCAAGAGTGAAGAAAATCAGGCTAAAAATCTCGGAGGTTCAGAATCTAAACCGGAATCTCCTTCAGCTACTGAGCAGGTAGTTTCCCCGGTAACGCAAGAACCACCGGCAACAGATTCAGGAAAAGAGCACACAGGGGAATTTCGTGCTTCAACCTGGTTTTCGGATTATGAAGCAATGAAGCGTACGGTGAAATTTTACAATGAAATTCATCCTTTCATCTACGGAATGAAAGGGGGTTTGACAAATACCGGAGCATTGGTTTCCTCCTGGGGCAAAGAAAGTAAAATTGCAAGAGTCGCTGAGTTAAAAAGTCTCAATCCAAATGTTAAAATCATTCCAACTATTTTCCGTTGGGAGAATCCTAAAGAAAAAATTTCCGAGAATATTGGTCTTAATGGCCGGAGTGACATACGGGATTTCCATATAAAAAATATCTTATTTGAAGTAGATACTTACGGGTATGACGGGATTGACATAGATTATGAGGGAATGAGTTGCAATAAAAAAGAGAAATTTGAAGAATTCATAGTTCTACTTTCAAAGGAAATGAAAAAAAGAAACAAAATTCTGTCTATTGCTGTTCATCCTAAAACAGGGAGTTCCAAGCCCAAAATGGTTTCCTGCAAAGGTCTGGGCAGGAAGGTAAAAGTGGATTTCCAGGAAAACTGGCGCGGACCAACTACCCATGACTATGAATTCCTGGCTAAATA
>JAIOQL010000524.1 GCA_021413405.1 Leptospira sp. | reverse complement strand
ATTGATAAACAATTGAAGCTTTTAAACGATCGATTGAAATCTAAAAAAGTTCAGTTGAAGCTTGATGCCACTGCTTACGCCACACTTGAAGATCAAGGTTTTGATCACCAATATGGTGCCCGTCCACTTAATGGTGTCTTTCAGCGCCTCGTGACTCGTCCACTTTCGAAAAAGATCCTGGAAGGGAATCTTCAAGAAGGCGACATGATCATGAATTGGACTGGACATGAGATGGCGATAGGTACAAGTGCTGACCAAGTAGTAGAGATGCATTAAAAATGAAATCTCTCTCCGTCATTTTGATTTTCCTGGTGATGCTTACCCGTGGGGTCCAAGCCTATCCAGTGTCAGATCATTATGATGGAGAGAAATTTTTCAATCCTGAAGCCAATGTTCATCTTACTCTTTGGGACATTCTCAAATGGAAAATGGAGATGAATGCGGCCAAGTGGCCTGAGCATTTGGCGAATAAGAATTACCCCTTGCCAGTTATTTCGCCCACCCAACGGGCGGTCGTGACCTTCATTAATCACGCCACATTTTTATTGCAGCTTCCAGATCTAAATGTCCTAACCGATCCCATCTTTTCACAGCGACCCAGCCCCATTCGATTTATGGGACCTAAGCGGGTCAGAGAGCCTGGTGTGCTTTTGGAGCAGTTGCCGCAAATTGATGTGGTGGTGATTTCCCATAACCATTATGACCATATGGACCTGGATTCCTTAAAAAATCTGGATGCTAAATTTCACCCTTTATTTTTAGTTCCACTTGGTGATGAAAAACTTCTCAAAGAAGCTGGGATTCAAAATGTACGGGAAATGGACTGGTGGCAAGAGCAAGTGGTGAAAGAACATAAAATTGTGTTCACTCCTTCTCAGCACTGGTCGGGCCGTGGCATTTTCGATAGGTGCAAAAGTCTCTGGGGAAGTTACTTTATTCTTTCACCCGACTTCAAAACCTATTTTGCTGGAGATACGGGCCACTCCTCCCATTTTAGTAACATCAAGTTGCGCCTAGGCTCACCCGATTTAGCCCTTCTCCCAATTGGTGCTTATAACCCCACTTACCTTATGAAGGTCAGCCATTTGAGCCCTGAAGAGGCGCTCATGGCCCACGATGATCTGGGATCAAGCTTTTCTCTCGGTATGCACTTTGGAACCTTTCAATTAACTGATGAGCCCATTGAGGAACCGGTTGAGAGGCTCAAGAAAGCAGGACGTGAAAATTTTGTGGTGCTTGACCAGGGCGATTCAAAAATCTTTTAAAATCAATTAGGCCAAATATGAAATTCTCTTTGGATTCGGGCCTTCTCGTCCTCATCAAATGAGTTTCCATCAATTGAAAGATGGGCCAGGTTTTTCATGGGCTTGATCAGATCCGGAAATACAAGAAAGGCATTTTGATCGAGATTCAATCTTTTGAGTTCTTTTAATTCTTTAAAAGCAAAGGGGAGTGCGGAGAGATTGTTATTGGGAAGATAAAAATCTTGAAGTGAGGTGAACATTGAAATTTCTTCAGGTAGTTTCTGGAGTCCACATCCCTTGATGGTTAAAAATTTTAAAGGAGCATTGATCTTTCCCAGTGGGATAAGAAAAGTCTGAATGGGGGTCTCAATGATTTTTAA
>JAIOQL010000067.1 GCA_021413405.1 Leptospira sp. | reverse complement strand
TACAGTCGGACGCTCTTTATCATAACCACCGACGTGGAGTATTTCTGCAACGCTCCCATAATTCCAGGTTTCCAGTTTAATTTCCGGGTTTTGTGATTTAATGGAATCAGGAATTTCTTTTAATGAATCGCTGACTGCGATTCCAAATTTCCCGATGAGCTTAGTTGTGTATTCAGCCTCTGAAAACTCTTTGCCATCAGTCAATTTCCACCTCGCGCGTGGTGCTTCTTTGTCAACAAGCCTGCTGGAAGATTCCAGCTTATAAGAGGCCTTGAAAAGAGTTCCGAGACCTTTCGACGCAATTTCTCCCGCGACTCCCTCCAACTCGATTGTCATTACATTGAGAGATGCTTTTTCGGAAATTTTAGGTTCCCTCAGGTTTTCAAACTTAGAGAGATCGTAACTCGGTCCACAATTTAAAAACAATGTCAGACAAAAAAAAGCGGGGATCAAAAATGCATTTCTCATGGGTTATTCCTCTTTGACTTCTATCAGTTCAATTATAGCAACGGGAAGTAAAAATACAAATAGAAATATGCAGGCGATCGGGTTATTTTTTTATTTCAAAAGTGCGATATCCCCCCCATGGTTTTTGCCATTGCACAGTAACATTCGTAATCGTTGAACCCCGGGGGCCCTGTCTGATTGACTTTTCGAGATCTTCAAGGAATATTTTGTCTCCTTCCGCGACAGTTTCCACTTCTCCGGTAGGAAGATTCATTGTAAACCCCCTCAGACGTAGTTCCTGGGCTTTCTGCAAAACAAAATACCTGAAACCAACTCCCTGAACCTTTCCCTCGACGACTATCCGGACTCTTGCTTCTGTTTTCTCCATATGTCAATCCTTTTAAAAACGGAACGTCTCATGTTCGTAATTATGCCACTGAGGCGCAGAGAGTTATTCTTTTCATGTCATTTTTTAGGATTAACAAGTTAAAGTTTATCAATAATCCCATCTAAACTCCGTGTCTTTGTGGCTCTGTGGCAAGAATCCTGTCTGGCGCTTTACGTTTTCCAAAAGAAAGCGTTGCAATGTGTCATGGATTCTCTGAAAGTAAAAACCTGACGGGATAAATGAAAATTTCAGTCGTTGTGAAACCGAACTGCAAGAAACCGGGGATCGATGCGTTAAGCGACACTAACTGGGTTGTGCGTGTGCGCGAGAGCGCCGTGGAAGGCAAAGCCAACAAGGCTATTATTGAATCCATATCAGAAAAAACAGGTTTTCCGAAATCGAGAATAAAAATTATCAGGGGAGAAAAGTCAAGGCAGAAAATTATAGAAATTATCTGATCAGCCTGAGGGCTGTTTTGTAACAAATTTTCAGTCCGGCCGAACCAATATAGTGAAATATTTTCCGTTTTTGATTCTACTGTCAATTATCCAGTTTTTTTCATTCCCGCTTCAGACGGAAGAGGAAATGGGGAAAGGAACTCGTAATCATCGGAGTTCATTCCGCAAAATTCAGCACTGAAAAAGATACGGAAAATATACGGCAGGCGATTCTCCGCTATGAAATTGATCACCCGGTAATAAACGATTCGGATTTTTTTCTCTGGCAGAGATACCAGATCAATGCATGGCCGTCTTTTGTGATCATAGACCCGGAAGGTAAAGTATATGGAACACATTCAGGAGAAGGAGTATATACGTTATTCGACAATGTTATCAGTTCCATAGTAAAAGATTTTGAGAAGATCGGAATGATAAACCGAAAACCTCTTGTGCAGATCAAAACAGAACGGAGCAAGGTTCCGGAGACCCTTCTTTCATTTCCCGGAAAAATTGCACTCGACGAATCCGGAACTGAGCTTTTTGTTTCAGATTCAAATCACAACAGGATTCTACGGATTGATATAGCAACACGAAAAGTTCTCGATGTGATTGGAACAGGTGAAATAGGATTAAAAGACGGGGGCTTTGGAGATGCGTTATTCGACCATCCTCAGGGACTGTTCGTACAGGAACGGAAAATTTACATAGCCGATACAGAAAACCATGTAATCCGTGAAGCAGATCTCGAAACAAAACAGGTTAAAACGATTCTCGGAACCGGAGAACAATCCAGATCTTTTAGTGTCACAGGAGCCGGTCGCTCAGTTGCCTTAAATTCTCCCTGGGACCTGACTTTGCACAACGGGAATATGTTTATAGCGATGGCCGGAACACACCAGATCTGGAAGGCCGATCTGAAAACCCTCGAAGTTGAAGTATTTGCAGGATCCGGAACAGAGAATATCATTGATGGAAAATTACCCGACGCTGCTCTCGCCCAGCCAAGCGGAATAACAAGAGATTCCTCAAAATTATATTTTGCCGATAGCGAAGTCAGCGCAATCCGTTCGGCGGATCTCGATCCATCAGGAAGTATCAGTACAATCATCGGGAAAGGACTTTTCGAATTCGGAGATGTCAATGGTAAATATCCTGTTG
>JAIOQL010000473.1 GCA_021413405.1 Leptospira sp. | reverse complement strand
CTGTTGAAAAAAGAGGGATTGCTGACCCGTGATTCAAGAATGGTGGAGAGAAAGAAATACGGAAGACACAAAGCGAGAAGAGGAACACAGTTCTCCAAACGTTAGTTGTTTTTCCTATAGAGAGAGCGCTTTCAACCGGAGTGTTCTCGTATGAACTCTAAAATATTTCCCTCACATCAGGAAAGGCTTTTAAAATTTCTTGAAGTAAGGGACAGGTCTTCAACCGAAGTTGCAAAGTTTCTGTCATCCTTCCACTATGACCAAATTACTATTACTGGTATTATAATATAGCTGACTCAATCGGGACAGATCAATGACAGACGTTTTTGCGAAAACAGAAATATCTCCATGCTGAAACTAAACTTTAGAGGACGCGATCTGGTTAGGTCAGACCTGATATCGATTGGACTCGATCAGGATATCATTGACGAATCTATTGCAAAAGTTCCCGAGCAGGAATGGCTCCAGGCTGCCTTAAATATCGGGGCGAAATACCTTAAAAGTAAATCGGAGAGAAATCAAAAGAATTTATTTAATTTAAAAAATAAACTTTATAGAAACGGCTTCGATGAAGAATCAGTGGAATTTGTATTGAAGCATTTTGGAATAAAAACAGGATCCGTTACAGATGGCAACTAATCATCCAAAGACTGTAAAAGAAATAAGAAAAGCATTTTTAGAATACTTTAAAAGTAAAGGGCACACCGTAGTTCCGTCATCCAGCCTGATTCCTGCTGGAGATCCTACTCTTCTTTTCACAACTGCGGGAATGGTTCAATTCAAGCCATTTTTTACAGGTGCAGTTGAGCTTCCCTATACAAGGGCAGCTACTTCTCAAAAATGTTTACGAACCACAGACCTGGAGAATGTCGGAAAAACAGAAAGGCATTGCACTTTTTTTGAAATGTTAGGGAATTTCAGTTTTGGTGATTACTTCAAAGAAGGTGCGATCGAATATGCATGGGATTTCTCCACAAATATTCTCGGTTTTCCAAAAGATAATGTATGGATCTCTGTGTATCTTGATGATAACGAAGCTATTGAAATATGGAAAAAGATAGGAGTTCCGGCAGACAGAATTGTACGTCTCGGTAAAGAGGACAATTTTTGGGGACCGGCAGGAGATAGTGGAGCCTGTGGGCCCTGTTCTGAGTTATATTTGGATCGCGGAACCGGGAAAGGAAATCCGGGATGTGGAACTCTTGAGTCCTGCAAACCGGGTTGCGATTGCGACAGATTCATGGAATTCTGGAATATTGTTTTCAATCAGTTTAACCAGGATGTCACAGGCGTGCAGCATCCACTCAAGCAAACTGGTATCGACACAGGTTCAGGTCTTGAAAGAGTTGCGCTTCTTTTACAGGGAGCCGATTCGGTTTATGATACGGATGAACTCAAGAGGGTAATTCAATTTATCGAATCATTGGCAGGAGTTACATATTCTCCTGAAAACGCTTCATCCTTTCGTGTTATTACAGATCATACCAGAGCAATAACATTTGCAATCTCTGACGGAATATTTCCGGATCGTACGGGTAGGGGATATGTTCTCAGACGTCTTATCAGACGGGGAGTTTTGTTTGCAAAAAAAATTGGAATCACTGAGCCTTTCCTTTATAAAATTATTCAGGAGCACGTAAATATTTACAAAGAA
>JAIOQL010000472.1 GCA_021413405.1 Leptospira sp. | reverse complement strand
TCTTGCTGCCAACCATCGTGTAGAAGCCGTTCACGTTATCATAAAAAGAAGAAACGACTGAATCTAATTTTTCCCTGTCCCACTGATCGAACAGATGACCAAGAGAAGTTGTGTCGCCCAGTTGGATCACTCCGGGTGCTTTGATTGTTATCGTTTCATCTCTTGTTTCCGCATCATAGTTCCGGGAATCTGCAGCATCCGTGCCCTGTCTTTGTTTAGCACGTCCTGTTTTGATTGTTTGGACAACTTTGAAATCACCATATTGATCCTGGGTAACGCTTTTGTATTTCAAATGTGAATCATTCATACAAAATTTGTAATTATCTCCGCAGGTCTTTTCAATGAAGCCATCTGTTTCGACAATTTTTCCGGTTTCATCTACGAAATATTGTTTATTCTCGTCAAACGTAGTCGCTTTTAATCCATATTCCTGTTTTGTTCCGGGAGGTGCTCCAGCTTTCAATGGAAGAAGTTCATATTTGTAAACTGTTGCCGGTTTATCCTGCCAGTCTTCGTAATTATATGATTTCAGCTTAAAAGAACCGAGGATGTTTTTTACCGCATCGTCATTCAATTCACGGGTGGTAGCCAGATTGTCTTTCATGTCTTTCAAAAAATCATTTCGGGATTTGACAGCGATTTCGGTCATCGCATTCACGAGAGAAATATTCTGGACACCTTTGATTCCTGTTTTGAATTCATCACTGAACTTATCCAAACTTGTCAGATCAGGTGTACCTGTGCTGCTATTATCCGGACTCGCACTGGTCAATTCCTGGAACCCGGATGAATATTTGGATGCTATCTGGGAAAGATTTGAATTAGCACCGGAACTGACAGTAGACCCGTTTTGCAACAAAGCAGCCATCTGTGTTTTGAATCCCTGCTCATCCTGCTGATCTTTTTGTGCGGAAGAAATTTCTCTTTGCATAATGGCAAATGATTCTGTGCCATCTCTGGAAACTTTTGCCATCTGGTTCATCCAGGCAGAACGGTCTGAACTGATATCCGCTACTGCATTGTTATATGTAGTCTGGGCATTAGCTGCCGTTTGTTGCGCGTTTGCTTTCCAGGCTGCATACTGGGATGTATATTGTGCCTTTTGGGCTTCCCAATTGGCAATCGCTGGCATTATATTATCTTTCCAGTTGTCTGCTTTCTGTTTAATATCAGTGTAATAAGAATTCCAGAGATTCGCTGCAGATTCTGCATTATAATCCTTAGTAGTATACTTCAGATAGATTTTAATATCGTTTTCTTTGTGGGTTTCCTCAGCAGCGCCCCCAAAAAATCCAACGATATAATTTGTAAAATTATTCCCTCTTTGTGAATATTTCATGTGTGTATCTTTGTAATAGCTTACATTCCAATTCTGGAAATAGGTCTCCCCGCTGTTATAAGCTTCCAGATCCGTGTTAGGGTAATCAATGCCGATCGCTTTCACATTTCCAGAAAGAACGTTGGCATTCAAATAATTCTGAATAAAGGTTCCATCCCCGCTACTTCGAAAATTTCTGATTAGGCGTGACAGCTCCGGCGGCCCTGTTGTTAATGAACCATTTTCATAGTCCGCAACTGATACACCATTGTAGGGAGTTGAATTGTTAGAATTATAAATCTGATTATTGTATGTAGTATAAGTAGTGTATGCCTGAGTTTGCTGGCTGAACAAATAATTGTTCATTATATCTGCAAGATTTGTCAGTGGCGCATTCGTATCAAAGGCAGCGTTCATCTGATCAATGAGAGATTTCAACTGGTTACCAGATGCATTCAGACCACCACTTCCATTCGAAAACATTCCGTTAGAATTTAAATAGTCCGTCAGGTCACTGACTGTTCCTTTCATTCCAGTCCGGACATTATCTTCATACTGCTGGATCGCAGCCATGTTCGCCTGATAATTCTGGTGACCTCACCCCTGTTAATGTACCACCCGGCAAGTTAGTCTTTTGACTTCACTGTTTTTGATTCATACTCAGTAGGAGTCAAGCCATTTAAAGAACTATGTG
>JAIOQL010000471.1 GCA_021413405.1 Leptospira sp. | reverse complement strand
GGTCCGTAAAAATTACTTTTAAATTTTGTAGAGTAGCTCATTATCGGGATATGCAAAAATCCGTTTGAATCCAGGATTTCGCGATGACTCTTGACGCGTCCGTCCATCATGTCACTGGGCGCTATTCCGTCTGCTCCTGATCTTGCATACGCCAGTGCAATTTCAGAAAGGCGCCTAATGGATGCCGAATTATCAATCCTCTCATTCTGGTCAAACAGTCCGCAATGGCCATGTGAGGTGAGCGAGCAAAGACAGGTGTCTACCCAAAGAAAACTTTCGGGAAATCTTTTTTTGATTTTCCCGATTGAACTATTGTAAAATTTTTCGGGGATTGAATGATCTGATTTTTCATGCGGAACAAGAAATAGGAGAAAATGACTGACTCCATTTTTCATATCTGACTCAACTTGCATCAGAACTGAATCTTCACTGTCCCGGCTTACACCTGGAAGAGATTCCATAGGGATTTTTCCGCTTTGTTTTTCTCCTACAAAAATCGGTTGTATCAGTTTCCTGTGCGTGAACCCTGTTCCTGCTACAAGGTCGCGTAATGCACCGGAGCTTCTAATTCTTGTCAGGTCTCTCAAGTTTTTCTCCCGTATAATATTGGAACCAATCATCAAAATTCAGAAATACATCAACATGCGCGCCGTTTCCCAGCTTCTTCTCAATGTGAGATTTTGTAATTCCCGGTCCCGATGCATGAAATGCATTCTTTATTTCCGGGTTTTTCCCGAATACAAGGTCGAACTGATAACCGCTCATCCAATAGAAATATTTTTTACCGGTGATCTCAGGCACTGGATTTCTTAATTCAAGTTCGTATGTATAAAGTCTTTCAATATCTGATTTCACATTCAGGCTGTCTTTATGAGTCAGTTTCAGGAAATCCGGTTTCCCGGGAAGTAAAATCGAAAGACCTGCATCCTCTGTTTCCCCCAACCCATCGGCAGTACCGCTCACCCATAAATCTTTTTTTGCAAGTTCAAACATTGTCTTAAGTCCTGCTGCCCAGATAATGGAACCATAGTCCTGATTTCTCCAGGCATCAGGCCAGGCATTTTCCCGGCTTACCCATAGATTCCTGGATTTAGGATATATCCCAGGATCAATTGCTTTTCTATTGAATTCGAGGTCTTTTTTTGACAAAGGCCAGAGTTCATTCAGGGATGCTGGTCTCGGTGCGTTAGTCGCTATTGAGAGAAATTTTTCTGAAAGAATTTCGTTCTGATCAGTAATTCCGCGTACATAGAAAATTTCGCCGTAATCTTTTTTCAGATGCGCTACGCCTATTTTCTGGTGACAGCCACCGCCATATTTCTTCAATACGGTCCGTTCGTGCAAAACAGATTCCTCCGTTCCAGGGTCAGAAATCGAGCGGGCTAAATCCAGTAATTCCGGATCAGATGATCTGATCTCTGCGGCTAACGCACCCTGTGCGGGTGCATTGGGATTTTCTGAAAGAGGTATACACATGAAAACAGATTCATTCAGGACTTCCCGGATTTTTGCGCGCAGAGAGATGAATTCTTCAAGAACCGATTCAGGAAAATCTTCCGATAAAAGTCTGTCTATCGCTGCTTTTGCTACGACAATTCCTGGTAAACCGGATTCCTTCCATTTTGAAAGTCGTGTCAGAATGTTTCCCCGCACCGGCTCGAAATTAATTTTGCAATTCTGGAAACGAAGGGGGAGAGCTTTTTTCAGAAATGAAGAAAGATTGTATTCACGTCTGGGAGATGAGGAAAGTATCCCGATTGAGTTGCCGGGGGGTGCGCTTAGAGAATTTTTTCTGAACAAAAGCAGATCTCTTTGGTCAGCTCTGGGCAAAACAGAAATGATCTTTGTCCGCGCGTCCGCCTGGAGATCCAGATCCTTATATGAATGCACAACAAGATCTGTTTTATTCGTGAGAAGTTCCTCCCGGAAATCCTGGGTAAACACTCCTTTAGATTGCATCTGCCACAGTGGAGAATTTAAGTCAATATCCCCCAATGAATCTCGGAATTGAAATTCGATTTTAAGACCCGGATGTTTTTTCTTCAGTGCATCGGCGACGAGGTAGGCCTGGAGTTTTGCAAGAGAACTTTTTCTTGAGGAAATTCTTACGGAACGGGACAAGGTATATCTTCCCAGCCAAAAACAAAATGCTGGCTTTCCATCTCTCTTTCTTCGATAATAGCATCAATGACAGACACAAGACTTTTGCGAAGCAATACATTCCGTTCTTCGTTTATTTTTAGAGAATTCAGAATATTTTCAAAAGAAATATAATTAATGGAAGATGGAAACTCATCTCCACAAGGCTCTTCGCGAAAATCAACGACTGTTGCACCATTCCCGATGAAATTTACCCAGGGCGCAACCGGGACAGGGGCTGCGACCACAACCGATTCTCCGGAAAAAGAACCTGGTTCAATCGTTCCTGTATTTACGTTATACGCCTTTGCTATTTCAGAAAGTCTTCCCGGATTTCTTCCGAGAACTTTTACATTGCGGCCGCCTTCGAGGAGCCAGGGAATCAGTTTCATTGCGAGCTGACCTGTCCCGACAAGAATAACATCCCTGCAGTTTTTCAGGTAACGATGGGCTATGCCGCCATAGGACTGGTCACCAAGATTTCGCAGATGCTCTGATCTGAGTTTGCGCGAATCCTCAATGATCTGGTCTCTGAGTTTGCGTAAATATTCCCCGAACGCGGATACCGGGAGGGCTTCATTTTTAAATCTCTCACGGAATTGAGCCATCACCTCTGTTTCTCCGAGAAGTTTTGACCTAAGGCCGCTGACAACCTCCAGAAGTATGCGATAGGCGTCATAGCCGGAATAATATTCATAACCGGAAGAGGCAAGATTGAAATCCATAGTCCGCTCATCACCAATGTATATAGTACGCATACAGGTTTTCCAGAAGAACATTCCGGGGAATTCTACTGTATCCCTGGTTTTGGATTCAG
>JAIOQL010000470.1 GCA_021413405.1 Leptospira sp. | reverse complement strand
AATCAGGAATGAAAATATTCTGCTTATTGATAATTTCGGAACTGATCGAAACGCCTTCCCTCATCACGATGTATTGCCCAATCCCGAAACTGATTTTTTGGAAACTCTCGAAAATACGCTTCTCCCGTCTTTGATTGATTTGTATGCCCAGGAGAAAGATGAAAAAATTGTAACGATATATTCAGGAAACCTGACTCCGGAATATACAAGAGTAATCGACAAAATTATCGCCGAAAATTTCGGAAAAAATTTCCGGTTAATCCGGATAGGAAATGCAGATTCAGATCAAGAAATAGAAGTCCGAAACCGGGTTTTCAGAAAGGAATATTTTGAACTCCTCGGAAAATCCGAATTTTTCATCTCCTACTTCGGGCAAAGCGTTATGGAAGCATTGTATATGCAAAAAAAGATAGTTTTGTTCTCCATCTCTGATTACCATGAAAAACTGGCAGAGTTTTTATCTGAAAAGACAGGAATATTTCACATTGGAAATATTTTGAACGCAAAATTGCAGTGTAAAATAGATCCGGAAAAAATAAAGAAACCGGAAATAATTATCCGGAACAGAGGATTTACTATTTTACTTGAAAAAATCAGGAATCTATGTCTTTGAATTTGTTACTAAAGGGAAGTTTTAGAAATTGCAAAAGCACAAAACGATTATACTGACCATTACTTTGGGAATGCTCCTTATCCCGCACACCTGCATCACTAGCGAAACTAATCCTGTTGATCCAAAAATAAAACCGGAACTGGCAGTGCTCGGAAACGATACAATGAGTTTCATCCGCGCAGGAAAATGGAAGCAAACAGAAGCTCTTCTTAAACAAATATACAAAGTTTCAGGAGAGTCACTGGAATATTTTTACCTCAAAGGAGCATACCTCTACTCACGTGGAAATTTTCAGGAGGCAAAAAAGAATATTGATAAAGCACTTGAAAAAAATCACATGCACGATCCAAGCAATTATGTATCCGGTATGATCCATACCAGGTTCAGAAATTATGATGTTGCATCGGAATTTTTTGAACGGGCTGCGCAATCAGGAACATATAATCCTTTTTACCGGATGAATTTTGCTGTTAGTCTTTTTTTGAAAGGAGATTATGCAAAAGCAAAAGTTGAATTTGAAAAAACGATAGAACTGAAATCAAATTTTTCCGATGCCAAAATTTGTCTTTTAAGAACACTGGTCAGGTCAGATAAAAAAAAGGAAGCCCTCCAATTTTCTTCAAAGCTCATAGAGGAAAAAATTATATCTGAGGAAACAAGAGAAATATACTCCCGGATGATCTTTGAACTGAATAATGATTATTTTGGTGCGATAAAAACCTTATCAGGACTAAAAAATATTTCACT
>JAIOQL010000469.1 GCA_021413405.1 Leptospira sp. | reverse complement strand
ATTGGGGGAACTCCACAATCATAGAATTTTTCCGCGAGCAGCTCACTCCAACCGGCGATGTCCAGGATTAACAGCAATGTAAACAACCCTGTCTTAGTAAGCCCAAGATAATCTGACAACGCATCAAATTGGATCCAATCCTCATTGGATGGATTAAAATTTCTCTTCACCAGGTCATTCCCCGGATTCTGAAAGCGTTTCTTGACCGACTCTCTCTTCCCCAATCCTCCTGACATAATCAAATAACTGTAACGTTTAATCAAAAAATGGAAATAAATCTCCCTGCTTGTTTTTCCTGTCCGTTCTTCGAAATCCTGAAGGAATCGCCTTGGAATGAGAAGAGACGATTGTGTTCTCGGGTGCTCAATAGGGTACATTTTCACCGTCCAAAGAATGAAAGTAGCCAGCGATTCCATTGCATAAAGAAAACACTCGCCCATTATTATCAGGTAAAAAAATATCCAGTGGGCTTACGTCTTTTTCAAAAAATAACCGGATTTTCGGAAAAATTATCTCATTTTAAGAAATTAATTTTTTAGAATGAGATTCCGTTTCAAATATCATTTTTGTTAATATAAATAATTGAAAAACCGGGATAGGATTTAGTCTTCCTGTAAATTCGGAATTCAATTAAATAGGCGGGTAGATACATATCTTTACAGTTTACAATAGGTCTTTTTCTGAATAAATATTTTACGCACGCCAGAAGAGAATTTTAGTTACTGAAGGATATTCATTATAGTCGAATGATTTCGCAATTGACGGGACCCGGGAATTCATATTTTTCAGGAAGTATTTTCCGGGGAGAAAAAATGCAGTACAAAATATAACATTTCCTCAAAAACAAAATCATAGTTGAGTCGGGTTAGGTTCCTTCTGGGACAAGTCTTATTCGATCAGGCTTCCAATGCCGTGATCAGTAAAAAGTTCTATCAAAACTGAGTGGGCGACACGGCCGTCAATGATATGTGTTCTTTTTACATTGCTTGAAATTGCATCCAGGCAACATAGAACTTTTGGAATCATGCCCCCTGTAATCTGTCCGCTTGCGATATAGCTTTCAACTTTTTCCCTGTTCAGACCGGTAACAAGTTTATCATTAATCAGAATCCCCGGTGTGTCAGTGAGTAAAATTAATTTTTCTGCCCCGAGAGCACCCGCAATGCATCCAGCCATCGTATCCGCATTGATATTCAAAGGTTGTCCATCCACTGTTTCTGCGACAGGAGAGATCACTGGAATGAACCCGTCTTTTTGCAGAGTGAAAATTACTTCAGGATTTACCTTTGTAATTTTCCCTACAAGACCAACATCGATTAATTCCTTTTTTCCGCCTTCACCCATGATTTCCAGTTTCTGGATTTCGCCTATCGCAAGTCTTCCGTCTTTCCCGGAAATCCCCACTGCTTTTCCGTCAAATGAATTGATCAGACTGACAATCTGTTTATTCACTTTTCCTGTGAGGATCATTTCCACGACTTCCATTGTTTGTTTATCTGTTACCCGGTGTCCCTTTACAAATTTTGTAGAGAGCTGTAGTTTTTCGAGCATCTGGTTGATCTCGGGGCCACCACCATGAACA
>JAIOQL010000066.1 GCA_021413405.1 Leptospira sp. | reverse complement strand
ATCAGGGGCCGTACCGTTATATGTCAATGCCTATCGCGATGAAGATGGAAATGACTATGGTTAATTTAATGAAGAATATAAATGATAAGCTTGCTATCATGATAATGATACCGTATGTGAACAACAGTATGGAAATGGTTTCTGGAAATCTTGAGAAATCGTTCATGAGAACTCAGGGGGTTGGTGATATTGGGGCTACTCTCATCTACAGGATGTTTGAAAGAAACTCCCATTCTGTGAACATTCAGTTTGGATTGACTTTACCTACTGGATCAATTGATGAAACTAATTTGATGCCGCTCATGGGAAAGGTGAGATCCCCCTATAATATGCAGCCAGGCAGTGGAACATACAATTCGATACCTGGTTTCAGTTATATTTATAAACCAGGGAATTTATCAATTGGAACATTCGGGAAGGCTGTTCTGCAAAATGGGAAGAATGACAATGCCTACCGGTTCGGGAATAAATATGAATTTTCAATCTGGGTATCGTATTTGGTGCTGAAGTGGCTTTCACCTACGTTACGCGCAACAGGAACAAAGTGGAACAATATTTCCGGTAGTGACGCAACGCTTGATTATAGAATGGATCCCCAGAATGACCCAAACAGGCAGGGGGGGCATCGCATCGATGTTCTTGCCGGATTAAATTTCATGATTCCTTCTCTTACGGAAAATATTAAAGCAGGGATTGAGTTTGGAAAGCCTGTCCATCAGCATTTGAACGGGCCCCAACTTGGTGCAAATTCGCTTTTTAATTTTCGGTTACAGGCAACGTTTTGAATTTTGCTGCATCGGAAATTTTCTTAAATGTCGTCAATACTCCATACAACGGGTAATAATAGTCAGAATAATATGCCTTTACGCGGAAAAAAATTTGATTGAATTATAACTTCCCGGAACTGCTATTCCGTCCATGATACTCAAGGGTCAGAATTGTAAAATCATCTTCGAGTTTCTGGAGTGATCCTGTAAAACGCATGACTGATTCAAAAATGTCATTGCAGGTGAATACTGCATCCCGCATCGAATTTTCTCTTGCAGATTGAATTAATAATTCTTCCCCGAACATTTCATAATTCTCATTCCTTGCTTCTGTGACCCCGTCTGTGTACAAAATAATTTTGTCACCTTTCCTTAGGTTGCAAATATTCTCTTCGCATCCTGTTGGAAATGTCTCGTGGATAATTTTTCCCTTTGATCTGATCAGATCCACTTCGCCCGAATTGCTTAGCCTGAGAATAGGCAGATGACCTGCGTTAGCCGAAATTAACTTTCCTGTCTTCAGATCAACGTAGCACATTAGCGCAGAA
>JAIOQL010000460.1 GCA_021413405.1 Leptospira sp. | reverse complement strand
CTAATTTTGCTAAATACTTCTAATAAATCTACCCTCTTGTATAAGAATATTTTGTTTTAATAATTTTGTAAATATATTTTTATACTTAAAATAAATATTTTACCCGATTTTTCGTGGAAATCTATGGTGCTTTGATAGGCTAAAATCAGGTTTAAGCATACGTTTTTACGCAAAAAAACGAAATTCCTTCCAACCTTGTGAAACCGGGCGAATAATTGCCTTAAAAGGCCAGTTTTAATGATCCATTTTATTTATTGACGCAAACTTTATGCGGTGAATAGTTTACGTACACGAAAAGGAGGTGGTCAAGTGATCGAAACTAAAAACATGACTTGTGAGGTGGCTAAAGCGTAAACTGCTTATAGTTTCCTTTCTAAAAGGGATTGCGGTTGTTTATGCAATACCATTAGACCATCGGCCTCTAACAGTTCCTGAAATGGTCACTCAGGGCAGTAAAATGCAGTCGCTTTAGAGGTTTACCTTCTCCGGGTATGAGCTGAATCCAACAGTGTTTCCGTCCGGGTCTTCAAAATAAATTGTGAATTCAGTCTTATGTTTTATTTTTTCCAGATACCCTGCATTTTGGAGAGAGAGTTGAATTTTCGGATTTATCCGAAAAACAATAGCTTCCGGAGCTTTTGGCGATGTGGAAGATTTTTCCAGCATAAATATGCTTTCGTCTTCCTGGATAAACCAGACCGAACGCAGGTTTCCCATGGAATCATATTTATCTTCGGCTTTCCCGGTTCCCGGAAGTTTTGTATAGAATTCCTTTAATTTTTCCAGATTATTTGTAGTGATTGCGATATGATGGAACATGTTTATCTGGTTATGAGGGAATTTCTATTGTAAAGAGAACCTTTCTATTTATTTTCGTATTAAAATCTCTTAATAATCACAAATAAAAAAAGTATGAAGAAAGCGTTAATATTATCCGGAGGCGGGGCAAGGGGAGCCTACCAGGCAGGAGTTATAAAATACCTCGAACAGAATGGGTTTGTTCCCGATAT
>JAIOQL010000459.1 GCA_021413405.1 Leptospira sp. | reverse complement strand
TTTTCCGTGCCGTTTGTTGGAACGGATGAGTGAAACCAGTCTCTTCACAATTTCTTCATCAGCATTGTCGAGGTCTGTGATCCGGAGAGAACTTTTATAAACTCTGAACCTCAGGTATTCTTTCAAATGCCACCACTTAAGCATTCTTTCATTTACAAATGAACCTGTTTTCTCCTGGTTGATCCCGACTATGTGCGTATGATAATCGGTGAGAAGTTCCGGATTGATCCCTTCGTATGCTTTATCTATGAGAGCGATCGCTCCTTTACTCAAACCTGTTCCAATGTCTTCCGGGTTTCTCGAAGAGGCCACGGCAATGAAATGAATGAGACAGGAATTGAATAACAGGGAACATAAAATGATTAGAACAAATTTATTTTTTCTGCGCATCCCTTCCAAAAACCGATTCAATTTGAATTCGCATAGCAAAATTAAGATCCGGCCGGTGAGCGCGTCGAGCCATAATGCCGGGTCTATCCCTATCGCATTCTATATTGCGCAACATTTTCGCTTCCGGCAGAATTTGACCAGAAAGAGTCCATCCTTCGACCAGCCAATTTAGTGCGTTAGGCGATACCGAAGAGCACCTTTCTGATGCAGATTTGGCAAACCATTTGCCAAATCAAGGAAAGATATCCCGGTTTCTGCGATCTGAAAACCATCCCGGAACCTGTTTTTATTGACTTATTTTCACTTCCCGGCCAATTGGCCGACCAGGTTCTTGTCAACAAATTTTGCCCTTTCAGGCTCTCTTGATTTCACTTCTTCGAACGTCTCAGTGTATCTTTCGTGATTCGTCCCCATCATCCTGTCCCAGAAATTGAAATAAAGACCAAAATTTGATGAATAATATTTGTGATGCATGTTATGATGTGTAGCAGTGTTGTTCCATTTCCCAAGCCAATGGTTTGTAAATCCTTTCGGGTACAACTCAAATCCAAGATGACCGAGGACATTCATAAAAGTCATATAGATCAAAAATGCAAGTATTGCAAGACCGTGTGCAGGCATTATGAAGACGATGAGTGGAACAATCATTGCTTCCACAACTGCTTCTGTCGGGTGAAAAGAAAAAGCTGCCCATGGTGAAGGGTTCGTAGAATTATGATGAACCTTGTGCATTGTTTTGAAAAGCAGTTTGTGATGCATCATCCTGTGAGTAAAATAAAAATAGGTATCATGAATTACAATCATCGCAACTATGCTGAATAAAAAATATCCCCACCCGAAATCCCCGATATTTGCATAGATTTGTGTGTGACCGGCTTTTTTTGCGAAATGGATCCCGATTCCTATCAGCCCGAAAATAACCATCGTAGACATGGACCATTTGAATTCATCGACAAGTTTTTTCTTTTCCGGATATTCAATCTGGATTCTTTTGTATTTCCATTTCTCCCGTTTCCATACCCAGAAGATAAGATAGGCGACACCGGCAAATGCAATATACCTGAGTGAAGTAACTGTAAAAACAATGCCAAGAACTTTGAAAGATTCAATTAATAATTCCATATATACATTCCCCAGGATGATAAATAACTCCCCGACTATGTTTTAGACTTCATTTTATCATACAATTCCCTGAATTTTTCATTCGGGCTTTTGCCATCCCCATGAACGGAGAGCTCCGGTTTTATCCCTACTACGAAATACATATCCACTTCCCCTTTGTTTTTTGCCGAAACTTTTCCGCGATATTCGCAGTCGAAGAAATCTTTTACAAGGTCAAAGGTATGTTCCGAAATGTTTACCTTACCTGTAACACCTGCTGACTCCATCCGGCTTGCAAGATTCACCGAATCTCCCCAGATATCAAAAGCAAATTTTTTGGATCCTATCACTCCGGCTATCACAGGTCCGGTATTTATTCCGAGACGCAAGTCCCAATATGGAATATTCTGCTGAAC
>JAIOQL010000458.1 GCA_021413405.1 Leptospira sp. | reverse complement strand
CCAGGAAGAAGTGCTGAATCCGAAACTATACAGGAAAAAGATAATTTCTTTTCTTCCGGAAAAATCGAACCTGATCCTGGATCTCGGCTGTGGACCGGGGGCACTGATCGGAGATCTTCTTACGAAAAGCGCAAAGGTCACGGGGATCGATTCTTCACCAAGGATGGTGGAGGATGCGAAAAATCAATTCAGCAAAAACTCGAGAGTGAAGATATTGAATTCATTTCTCGAGGATTTGCCGATTGCGAATGGTGCTGCAGATTCCGTTGTTGCATCTATGGTGCTGCATCATATATCAAATCCGCTTCTCATTATAGAAGAATCCAACCGGGTTCTGAAAAAAGGTGGAGTTCTCTGTATTGTAGAACTGAAAAAACACAAAGAAGAATATATGCGGGATAAATTCGCCGATCTCTGGTTGGGATTTGATCCCGAGGTATTAAGAAACTGGATGGCGCTTTCCGGATTCGAGATAAAAAATTTTGAAGAAATCGAAACTTCAACAGCAATAAAAATATTAGCAATTAAAGCAGTGAAAAAAGGAGGGACGTATGTCCGCAGCAACTAAGGAAAAAACAAATGATTATAAAGTGAAAGATATTTCACTCGCAGATTGGGGGCGGGAAGAAATCATCCTCGCTGAAAAAGAAATGCCGGGTCTGATGGCGATCAGGAAAGAATACGGCCCGTCCAAGCCACTGAAAGGTGCAAGGATCGCAGGGTCACTTCATATGACGATTCAGACTGCTGTCCTGATTGAAACGTTAGTGGAACTTGGTGCACAGATCCGCTGGGCATCGTGCAACATTTTCTCTACGCAGGATCATGCAGCAGCAGCAATTGCAAAAGCCGGGATTCCTGTGTTTGCCTGGAAGGGTGAAACCGAAGAGGAATACTGGTGGTGCACTGAACAGACACTGAATTTCGAAGACGGGAAGGGTCCAAACATGATTCTCGATGATGGTGGGGATCTGACCTATCACGTTCATTCAAAAAAACCTGAACTTCTCAAAGATATCAAAGGTGTTTCCGAAGAAACGACAACGGGCGTTGTGCAGCTCATGAAGATGTTAAAATCAGGAGAACTCAAAGTCCCTGCGATCAACGTGAACGATTCTGTTACAAAATCGAAATTCGATAACCTTTATGGCTGCCGCGAATCTCTTGCGGATGGAATTAAGCGTGCAACTGACGTTATGCTTGCCGGTAAACTGTGTATCGTTGCCGGATATGGTGATGTTGGAAAAGGTTCTGCAGCTTCTCTCCGCAATTTTGGAGCAAGAGTCGTGATTACTGAAATTGATCCGATATGCGCTCTTCAGGCTGCAATGGAAGGTTATCAGGTTCTTCGTATGGAAGACATTGTAGACAAAGCAGACATCGTTGTCACCGCAACCGGAAACAATGACATCGTTACCCTAGAACATATGAAAAGTATGAAAGACGGTGCGATCCTTTGTAATATCGGTCACTTCGATACAGAGATCCAGATGGCACGTCTCAATTCAATGCCAGGAACAAAAAAGAAAGAGATCAAACCGCAGGTGGACAAATATACTTTCCCGGATGGAAAATCGATCATTGTTCTGGCAGAAGGAAGACTTGTTAATCTTGGTTGTGCAACGGGTCATCCGTCATTTGTGATGTCGAATTCTTTCTCAAACCAGGTTTTGGCTCAGATCGAACTTTATACCACAAAGTATGAAGTTGGTGTATATCGTCTTCCGAAACACCTCGATGAGAAAGTGGCGGCATTCCACCTCGAACAGATTGGAGTGCGTTTAACAAAACTTTCGAAAGAGCAGGCCGCCTATCTCGGAGTTCCGACAGAAGGTCCTTACAAACCGGACCACTATAGGTACTAACCACCCCTTTTTATTCCCCTCCTTGGGAAGGAGGGGTTTGGGGCGTCCGGGCGGGCTGCAAAATGGTTCCGTCCTGGCGGACCGCCTTCGGCGCATTTTGCATCCCTGACGCAGTGAAATCAATGAGCATAAAAGAACATTACAATAATCATCTTTCATCACATTACTCCTGGATGTATGGGGGTTTTGATTCGAAAGCAAAAGAATATTCTGAATTTTTCAGATCGAAGAAAATCATTCCAGCTCTGACTGGCAAGGCTCTGGATCTGGGTTCCGGAAACGGGTTTCAGTCAATCGCTCTTGGTGAACTTGGGTTTACCGTAACTGCAGTAGATTTAAGCAAAAATCTTTTATGCGAGCTCGAAGAAAAAAAAGGGGATCTTGCGATATCGGTAGTTGAAGGTGATATACGGGATTTTGATCTCTATAGTTCCTCTCAACCCGAACTCATTGTATGTATGGGTGATACTCTGACTCACCTTGGGGACATGACGCAGGTTGCCGGTCTTGTAGCAAATTCCTTCCGGCTTTTACCGGAAAATGGAAAACTAATCTTTGTATTCAGGGATCTCTCAATCCAGTTGAATAATGAAGACAGATTCGTTACTGTCAAAAGCGAGCCTGAAAAAATATTTACATGTATTCTTGAATATGAACCAGGCTATGTGAGAATCAATGATCTTATTTACACAAAAAATAATAATTCCTGGCAGAAACAAATAAGTTCCTATCGCAAACTGGTGATTCATCCAGAACAGCTGTATGATCTGCTGGTTCATTCCGGATTTAAGATTGAGGACTCCGAACTAATAAACGGGTACGTCACGATAATTGCGGTGAAATCAGCCGGAAAAAAAATATGAGCTACGTAGTCACTGAGGACTGCCTCGATTGCAAATACACAAGCTGTGCAGCAGTTTGTCCGGTTGAAGCATTTCACGAAGGACCGGAAATGCTGTATATAAATCCGGATGTTTGTATTGATTGCAATGCTTGTGTTTCCGAATGTCCGGTGGATGCAATTTTCCCTGATTTTGATTTACCCTCAAAATCGAAAGCCATGGTTCAGTTAAATGAGGCCGGGTCGAAGAATTTTCCGGTCATTGTCAATTCCAAGGCAGCACTTCGTGGTCCAAAGTGTATAGAAAGAGAGAAAGAAAAATAATATGAGATATACAAATACAGCAGCTGAAAAACTAAAAGAACTTTTGAAAAGTAAAATCCTGATTTTGGATGGTGCCATGGGCACAATGATCCAGGGATTCAAACTCGAGGAAAAAGATTTTCGCGGAGAAATATTAAAGGATCATAAGGATTCCCTAAGAGGGAACAATGATCTTCTTTGTCTGACGAGTCCGGAAATTATAGAAGATATTCATACCCAGTTTCTCGAAGCGGGGGCAGATATACTGGAGACAAATACATTCAGTTCAAACTCTGTTTCTCAATCTGATTATAATGCTGAATTTCTGGTGAAAGATCTGAACCGTGCTGCAGTGAAGCTTGCGAAATCTGCCGTTACAAAATTTATGAAAAATCATCCGGGTCGTCAGTGCTTTGTCGCAGGTTCTATCGGACCTACAACAAAAACTTCATCATTGTCGCCTGACGTAAGTAATCCGGCATTCCGCGCCATAACATTTGATCAGCTCGTGGAAAGTTTTCATGAGCAGGCATCGGTTCTAATAGACGAAGGTGTTGATCTGCTCCTTGTGGAAACGAGCATCGACACTTTGAACATGAAGGCAGCTATTTTTGCAATTGAGAAATGTTTTACTGAAAAAAAAGTCCGGATTCCCGTCAGCCTTTCCATTACAATTACTGATGCGTCGGGCAGAACTCTATCCGGGCAGACCGTAGAAGGTTGCTGGAATTCACTGGAGCATGCAAAGCCGTTCACTGTCGGTATCAATTGTGCGTTAGGAGCCGGAGAGATGCGGCCTTATATAGAGGAATTCTCTTCGATTGCCGATACCAATATCTGTTGCTATCCTAACGCAGGCCTTCCGAATGCATTCGGTGGTTATGATCAGACTCCTGAAGAACTCGGAAAACTCATGGGTGATTTTGCAAAAAACGGATGGCTGAATATCGCTGGCGGTTGTTGTGGAACGACACCTGCTCATATAAAAGCGATAGCGGATAATGTACGAAAATATAAGCCAAGAATAGTTCCGGAGATACCGGAGATCACGAGACTTTCCGGACTTGAGCCCCTGAATATTACCCCGGAAACAGGATTTATTGTTATTGGGGAGAGAACAAATGTTACCGGTTCACCGAAGTTCAAGAATATGATTCTTGCAAACGATATGGAAGGTGCGGTTGCGGTTGCGCTTCAGCAGGTTCAGGCGGGTGCTAATATCCTCGATGTAAATTTTGATGAGGCAATGCTTGACGGTGAAAAATATATGACTGAATTTTTAAATCTCATCGCGGGTGAGCCGGAGATCTCCCGGGTTCCCATCATGATAGACAGTTCGAAATGGTCGGTCATAGAAGCCGGGCTGAAATGTGTTCAGGGAAAATCAATAGTGAATTCAATCAGTTTGAAAGAAGGTGAGGAAAAGTTTCTCGATCAGGCGCGCAAATGTATGCTTTATGGCGCAAGCGTAGTTGTCATGGCATTCGATGAAAATGGTCAGGCAGCTACAAGGTCAGAGAAGGTCCGGATATGCAAGAGAGCTTTCAAATTACTGACTGAGATTGCAGGAATGTCGCCGTCGGATATTATTTTTGATCCGAACATTCTCACGGTGGCAACCGGAATTGAGGAACACAATAATTATGCTGTTGATTTTATCGAGGCTACATCTGAGATAAAAGCCGCCTGTCCTGGATGTAAAATCAGTGGTGGTGTAAGTAATATTTCTTTTTCATTCCGCGGGAACAATCCTATCCGGGAGGCAATGCATTCTGCATTTCTGTATCATTCGATAAAAGCGGGTCTTGATATGGCGATCATAAATGCCGGGATGATAGAGGTTTATGAAGAAATCCCGAAAGATTTGCTGGAACTGGTTGAAGATGTGCTTCTGAACAGGCGACCCGATTCAACAGAAAGACTCATAACCTTTGCAGAATCCTATAAATCTACTGACAAGGTACAGGTTAAAGACGACGAATGGAGAAAGTTACCTGTTGCTGAGCGCCTAACGCATGCACTTATAAAAGGGATTGTTGAATTTATAGACGAAGATGTCGAGGAAGCCCGGAAAAATTATACGAAGACACTGGAAGTTATCGAAGGCCCGCTGATGGATGGGATGAAAGTTGTGGGTGATCTTTTTGGCGCAGGAAAAATGTTTCTTCCACAGGTAGTAAAAAGCGCGCGTGTAATGAAGAAGGCGGTCGCATATCTGCTGCCTTTCATGGACGCGGAAAAACTTCAGGCGGAGGATAGTTCTGTCCGCGAAAAAGTGCTGCTTGCGACCGTAAAAGGTGACGTACATGATATTGGTAAGAATATCGTCGGCGTTGTTCTTGCCTGCAACAATTATGAAGTAATCGATCTCGGTGTAATGGTGCCCTCTGAAAAAATTCTGAAAGAAGCAAAAGCGCATAATGTTGATATTATCGGACTTTCCGGGTTGATCACGCCTTCGCTTGACGAAATGGTGCACGTTGCAAAGGAAATGCAAAGGGAAAATTTCACCGTGCCGCTCCTGATTGGAGGTGCCACAACGAGTCCTGCTCACACTGCTGTCAAAATTTCGGAACAATATGGAGAACCGGTGGTTCATGTTATTGATGCGTCACGCGTAGTCGGAGTTGTGAACCAGCTTTTGAATTCGGATACAAAAAAGGAATTTAGCTCCAAAATAAAAGTTGAGCAATTAAAACTGCGTGATCAATATCTGAGCAGACAGACTGAAAGGAACGCTCTTTCTATTTTGAATGCACGAAAGAACAGGACTTTCATTGACTGGAAGAATTATATTTTGCCGAAGCCTTCTTTCACCGGTATCCGCGTTTTCGATTCAGTTTCCCTTGAGACCCTTGTTCCATATTTCGACTGGTCTCCATTTTTTCATGCATGGGAACTGAAAGGGAGGTATCCGCAAATTCTCGAAGACGAAACCGTAGGTTCCCAGGCAAAAGATCTGTTTAACGATGCCAAGAAACTTTTGGATCGGATTGTGAAGGAGAGAATTTTTGAAACAAAAGCGGTTCTTGGATTTTTTCCGGCAAACAGTGTCGGAGATGATGTGGAATTATACACTGATGATTCAAGAAAACAGGTGCTTGCAAAATTTCATTTTCTCCGGCAGCAAATGGTAAAACCAGACGGGCAGTTTAACAATTCTCTTGCTGATTATATCGCTCCCCGCGAATCGGGATTGGCGGATTATATCGGCGGGTTTGCAGTCACTGCCGGTCACGGTGTTGACGATTTTGCAAAGGCTTTTACAGCAAAACAGGACGATTACAATTCAATAATGGCAAAGGCACTGGCCGACAGATTCGCAGAAGCGCTTGCAGAATACATTCATGAGGTCGCCAGGATTGAATGGGGATTCGGGAAAAATGAAAATTTATCAAAGGAAGAACTGATTCGGGAGAAATATAGGGGGATCAGGCCTGCGGCAGGATATCCTGCATCACCTGATCACACGGAGAAACGTACGTTATTCGACCTTCTTAATGTGGAAAAAAATGCAGGGATTACTCTGACGGAAAATTTTGCAATGTGGCCTGCAAGCTCTGTTAGTGGCCTATATTTCTCGCATCCGGATTCCAAATATTTTGCAGTTGGGAAGATTGGAAAAGATCAGGTCGAAGAGTATTCAAAAAGAAAAAATATGCCGTTGGCTGAAATTGAAAAATGGCTTTCTCCGTATCTTGATTACAAATGATCCCGGTTCATTCACATAATATACTGTTTGAAGAAATTATTAATTCGGAGAATATTTCGCGGTTTCGTGGTCTTTTGTCGGAATTCCGTAATAATGGTTTTATTTCTGGAAATGAGAAGATTGTATTTAGCCAAATGGGATGTAATGATAATTCCTGCCCGGTATTTGAAACAATTATCCGGGTGGAAGATTCGGGAAATATTCGGGAGATAAAGATCGGCCGGAAAATTGAAAATATTACGCGTTTGGACATTTTTCTTGCTATGAAGAAGCAATTCCCGGAATTTTTAATCTAATTTAAAATATTTTCAGATCTATTTTCGGATAGAATCATATTTTTTTTTGAAAGATCATCACAACTGAAACTTTTTTACCTGATTTAAGTATGAAGAAAATTAAATCAGCTGCTGATGTTAGATCATTTTCCATAGATACCAGACTGTTTCATGAGTTATCGACAGGTTCAGATTTTGGTATTCCGATGAGATTGGTTCCGGGATTAAAAGAAAAGCTTAGTCAGCACAAGAACTTGCGGCTATATCTAAGTTTTTTATTAAATCGGCTAAGATCACATGAATTCCAAGCACTTTTACCGGTTTTTATCGGTTCTAAAATTGCTTACCAACAAAGCGGACAAGTCTTGGAGTATTTTCAATTCCGGCCTTATGTAAAGGACTGGATGGAACTCATGCTGATTGCCAAGGCTCGAGGAGGATCAGCGACGTTATTATTTGTTATTTTATTAGAACTTGATCTTAGTAATTCAGAAAATTCTATGTCTTCTGGTGAATTTAAAATTTCAGGGGGAGCCTGGCTTCCTATTTTGCCGATCAGATTTTTTCAGTCTCTGAATTTGCGAACCGGTTTATGGCGGCGAAGTTTGAAATTTGGGCGGAGTTCCTACCATGTCAGGTACGCGGTGTACGTTGTGCAGTAACAAACACGGGCGTGTAGCTAGACATAGGTAACACTTTTGCTGCAAGACATGGGTAGTACTTTTTGAGGTAAAATCTTCTCAAAATTCCCTTAGGGAGGTTTTGAGGATGCCCTGGAAGGAGACTCATATCTGGATCAAAGAAAAGAATTCATTTTAAAAGCCCTGGAGAAAAAAGTTAATTTCACTGAGCTTTGTAAACTATATGGAATATCTACAAAGACAGGTTACAAATGGAAAGAAAGGTTTATCAAAGAAGGTTTCCCGGGTCTCAGGGACCAGAGAAAAACCCCGAAGACCTCCCCTTTCCAGTTAAATGAAGAAATGACTCTCGAGTTCTTAAAACTCAAGATCAAGAAGAAAACTTGGGGTGCTAAAAAGATCCTTGAAATTTTCCAAAGAAAAAATCCTCTTTCTAAACTGCCTCACAGAACTACTCTTGAAAGATTATTTCAGAAAACGGGACTCACTCAGCAGTTCAAAAAAAGAAGAGTCAGGCATAATGGCGAAAGAATTTCTAACAGGGAAAAAGTTCTCCGTCCAAATCATATCCGGACTGTTGATTTCAAAGGTTGGTGGTATACTCCTGAAAAAGAAAAATGTAATCCTCT
>JAIOQL010000464.1 GCA_021413405.1 Leptospira sp. | reverse complement strand
AAAAGAATATTTTTCTTACCCGGTTCCGCAAATGCTGGTGCAGTTGCACCGATCAAAAGACTGTAAATCAGACATATTCCGGAAAATGTGCTGATGCGGAGGCACCCGGGGTTATTGTGTGTAGCGACAGTATTGTTACCCTTCATGAAATTCAACTAAAGCTCCGAAATTCACCTTTGAATTCAAAAATTCCTGGGACTTTCCCGGCTATCGACTCCGGAACCATCAAACCGGAAGTCAACGATTTTACGGTTATGGAAATTGGACGGGCGAATCCTTCTGGCATAATTTATCTACATTCTGTTTTCAATTATCAAGCTAATTTTACAAATTTCCTTTACAGTAATTTGAATGAATGATAATTTTGGATTCCATTTAAGGGGGAATATAACATGGCAGATGATGATAATGAAACTGAAAGTAGTGGTGGATCGTACACAGAAACTAGTGAACAGTCCTGGGGAAGCAGGCTTGGAGAATCAATTAAAAGTGTGGGAGTCGGTGCAATCCTTGTTTTGGGCTCTTTTGTCTTGCTTTTCAAAAACGAAGGATGCGCGGTTGCACAAGCTCAAGCTCTGGCCGAGGGCGCTTCTCAAGTTATTAGCGTAATGATAGACAAAGTAGATTCAGCGAACGAAGGAAAACTTGTTCACGTATCCGGGGAGGCTGTTACCTCTGATACCTTGTCTGATAATTTAGGATTTGAAGCTAACGCTTTTAAAATTTCCAGAAAAGTAGAAATGTATCAGTGGTCTGAAAACAAAAAAGAAAAGAAAACCAAAAAAGCCGGTGGAAAAGAAGTTACAGAAACTACTTATGAATACAAAAAAGATTGGGGAAGCAGTCGCAATAACTCTGATAACTTCAATAAAAACGGTAAGAAAGATTATGAAAAAAAGAATGGAGTCTCTATATCTAATCCTGAAATGCCTTACACTTCCGGAGAACCAAGTTATGCGAAACAGGCAATTCTTGGTGCATTTTCACTCTCCGATTCAATTATTAAAAGCGTTGGTTCGGAAACCAAAGTAAATCTTACAGACAAAGATTTGGCGAAAATGTCTCCGGAGATCAAAGGAAAAGCAAAAGTTACCGATGGATCCTTGTATGTTGGAAAAGATTCAGCAAGCCCTCAAATCGGTGATCTGAAAATTTCTTACACAAAAGTCGAACCAAAACAAACAATAAGCATTGTATCACGTCAGACCAGAAATAGCTTCACTCCTTTTCCAACAAAGACAAATCCTGTTGAACTGGTTAGCGCTGGAATAAAAGATGCCAAAGAAATGTTCAAAGCGGCTGAGGCAGCAAATGCCATGATGACCTGGATATTGAGATTAGTGGGATTTATTGCAATGGCAGTAGGGATAAGTATGATTTTCAAACCTCTTGTTACTCTTGCAGATGTGTTGCCGCTTCTGGGAGATTTGCTTGGACTTGGGATTAATTTCTTCTCTGCAATAGTTGCCTTTGTATTATCTTTTATTACAATAGCGATTGCATGGTTTTTCTACAGACCTGTGCTCAGCATTATTTTAATAGCGATAGCTGTGGGAGCTGTAGTTGGATTCAAATACTACAAAAAAATGCAAGCGGAGAAAAATCCAACGCCTGCAAAAACGTAATTAAAGAAATCTTACCATTTTCAACTCCTGATTTTCACATCAGGAGTTGAACCTTTTCTCAGAATGTTTTAGAAGTAATAAAGATAAATGGAAATTACAGGTATTCCATAAAGAACAATTCCAAGAATAAACAGTAAAGAGAGGACATTAACAAAGGTATTATTCATTCCCAGAAAAATCAATTGCTCAATGAATCTCGCGATCCAAAAAATTGTAACGAACACCAGAAAAGAATTTCCGATCCGTGTTGAAATTAATTCCTCTGAATGAAAACCGGAAATCCAGGCTACCATCAGGAAAAAAAGAATCAGACATAGATTTGCGATTTGTATGATTGCACGACTTGCAATGGAAACTTTCCTAAGATCCGATTTCCAGTTGAATATTTTCCAGAAGAAGACATGAAAAATGGCAAAACCTAAATGATACAAAGCGCCTATTTTCATTAGCAAATCAATTGTTCTCAAGCTAAGCTCCAGTTTGCTTCATATTTTATTCATTTTATTATGGTGGAGTTCCCCCAGCCATCCCTATGATTGCCGAATGAACCCAGAATCCAATCTTAAGTGACATAACTAAAGAATTTAAAAAAAATCCGCAATAGGAAAAAAAGATATTTTTGCCTTGACTTAATTTGTGCGGTGCATAAATTAAGCATTGTGCAATGCACAAAAAGAATGAATGAGGAAGACAATGGAAAAAGAAATAAAAGACGCGTTAAACTTCGTAATTGGGGCTGTTAGCACGGTTAAAACTGAAGCTGAGAAATTTGCTGCTAAGATAGAGGCTGATTTCAAAGACCTCGCTTCAAAAGGCGCAAAAGATAATGGAGAAATCTCTGTTAACTTAAGAAAATACGCTGAAGAAAGTTTGAAAGGCGTTCAAAACATTCTTGGTGACCTCGACAAAAAAGTTCAGGAAACCAAGGCAAAAATTACAAAAACTGCTTAAACAGTGGTAAGTGCAATTACTATTGCCCTTGAATTATCGGGGGCAATAGTTTCTTTTTTTTTATCTCTTCCATTTCTGCAAAAAACTCCGAATTTCGATCCAGTTTCAAACGGTCTGCAAGTGCAGACAATGAATCCCCGGACTGAATATAGTCCAGTTCAAATGACGTAAGATTTGTCAGCGCATCATTTTCGCTGTCTCTAAACCGATGAAGAACGAGCTTCTTCACAAGCTCATAATGTTCAGAAAAAAAAACCGCAGGTGGAATATTATTTTCGGAGAAGAATTTTTCGATGTAAGACAAAGTGATATGATCAGAAGCAAGATTTGAATATCTCAGAGAATCCAGTTCAAGCGAAGAAAGAAATTTTTCCCAGTCATGCACAAGCGGAGATTCCATATTTTTGCATTCATATCCGAGACAGATAGAAGCTCCGTAAAAAGAAAAATTCTGGCTTTTCGGATCTTTCGTCCGTGATGGATGGATCAAACAACCTAATTGTTTTTCTGATTCATTGAGATACCCAAGAAAAGGACAATTGTAGGTAGAGAGATCTTTTTTTTCGAAAACATTTTCTTTAATTTCCCTCTGTTTGCGATAGACTGCAAAAGTATAGGGTTTCGAAAGATCGGTTTCTTTCTCAAATTCAGAAGTCCGTTCTTTTAAAATCCGGTGATATTGATGCTGATCGAGTTTCAGATTAAAGAGCCCGCAACAGGAGCCGCAGGAAAATTTTCCATTTCCCGGCTGACACAGACTCATGCAGAAGGCATTTTTATGATCCGGGAAGTTAAGAATCCAGGAAACCAAAGCTCCAATTCACCGGTGACCGTATTGTCAATCATGCTCCCCGTAATCAGAGGGATTAATGTTTTACGATTCTGATTAAAAACTACGAGTTTCCCCCGGTATTTTTCAATCTGGTTTCCTACATAATCCTGCTTGATCATTGGCGCCGTAATCAGGGACACGCTTGGTTTCATGCCCTTGAAAAAATAATGATTATTGGAATTTTCAGAAATAAGAAAAACATCGGTGCTTTCAAATTCACCAAGTTCCATCAAAAGATTCTCATAATAGTACTGATAAGTGACCAGATAGCCTTCCATGGTTCCGGGATCAATCATATCCGAATTGAAAAGCTCAACCCAGCCGATGATCTTTTGCAAAACTTCCCGGTTTGCATGCAAAACATCTGTGAAGGAAGCGACAAGAGGACTGATTTCCATTTTTTTGAAATCCCAAAGACAGGCATAAATCAGGTTCCACCAGTCTTTCAGTTCAATAGCATCGTCAGGATTTTCCGGCAGATCCCTGCACATGGCGTGAAATTTATGATCACTAAAAATGATCGCTCCCAGAATTTTTGAGAATTCTTCAAACGAATAAATCAGGGTCGACATTCTAACGGGCAGATCTCTCTCTTCTTTTTCTTTTTGAATAAATTCGTTGTAGGATTTTGCAATTGGCGTTGGATAAAAATTAAATATGAGAGAAGGGTTAATTATTTTCTGAGCAGACTTTTCCGTGCCGCCATCGTTCAGAATAGTATAGTTAGGTGTTCCGTGCAGTGAGTAGTTTGCCCAGGTGAGATCACTTGTGTCATAGTTTCTGCGGGCGAACTCCTTGGAAATAAACAACGCTTCGCCAACACTTTTATCGCTGAAAAGAGAAGTATAAAAACGTATGGTAAAATCAAGTGTATTCTTGTTATCAGGAGTTTCCCAGTTTGTTCCGATAAAACATTTTATTCCGGACATCAGAAAAGACCCTGCGAAATAATTCATAATATTGGAATTCAATCTGTTCTCCGCACTTTTTGAGGACTGACAGGAATTGCTGAAGACGAGATCTGTAGAAAAACCGCTATT
>JAIOQL010000036.1 GCA_021413405.1 Leptospira sp. | reverse complement strand
TATTCCAAATATATTCTCTCCATAAAGGCTTTGAAAAAAGGTGATATCACTTCGGTAAAAGCTGAGTTTGAGCGCATTTTCAAAATCCATGGCATCCTCGAGATTATCAAATCAGATAACGGACCGCCTTTCGCTTCTCATAACAGTCTGCTCGGTCTCAGAAAACTTTCTGCCTGGTGGATTTCTCTTGGTATCAGGCTCGATCGCATTGAACCTGGAAAACCATATCAGAATGGTGCACATGAAAGAATGCATCTCGATATGAAAAGAGAACTCGAAAATCAGATCGATGGAGAATTGAATTCAGCAAAGAAAGGCCTCATGAAGCTCTTCATATGAAAACTCCATAGGAAGTTTACGAGAAATCTGAAAGACTTTATGACCCGGAAGAAGTCACTTTCGAATATCCGAGAGGTTTCAAATTCAGAAACGTCAACGATCGCGGATACATCAACTGGAGGGGGAAACAGAATCATGATTGGTAATCCTGTCGCTGGATACAACGTCGGTGTAAAAAAATCAAAAGATGGAAAATTAACCGTCAATCTCGTAGAAACTACTTTAGGTTTCATCGATGAAAATTTGTGCTTGCTACTCACCGATGATGATTCAATTTCAAAAAAATGGAATAGGTAATTACTGAAATATGTTACCCATGTCCTGAAGTCAGACCGATTATTCTCTGACGATTGTCACGCTGCAATGTGCATGATGAGCTACTTTATCCGCAACGGATCCGACAATGAATCTTCCGATTGGAGAAAGGCCGCGGCTTCCAATAACAATCATATCATACTTTTCTTTATCAGCTATCTCACAGATCTTTTCAGCAGCATAGCCTTCCACAACCTTCCTATCCCATTTGATTCCGGATTCGTCCAGTACCGGGTGAACTTTCTCAAATCTTTGTTCTGAAACCCACTTTACTCTGTCAGTTCCAACTGGCGCAGCTTCATATCTTCCAGGAAGGGGACCAAAATCTTCAATCACCTCCAAAACTGTCATTTGAGCATTTGAAGCCTTTGCGATAGCAATTCCCATTTCCAGAGCCCTGATGGAATGTTTTGATCCGTCAACCGGGACCAGAATTTTCTTTATGAAGCGTTGCATATTTTAATATCCTTTTGTTCAGCCTGAACTGGTTCAAATTATGTGTCAAGTTCTATGATAAGACAGTCCGGATTTCAAAAGAATTCATTTTACTAATGTGAAATTTTCATAATTTATTTACGCGGCCAATAAATTACTTTCCTTCTGGAATTCCTAAATGTATAATTGCCGGGAAAGTCTATCAAATTTCCTGATAGAGGAGAGTCGGTCGAAAACAATGGAATTTAATAAAATAGAAAGCTATCCGGTGACTGTGATCGAACTCAACGGGAATCTGGAATTCGAAAATTTCAAAACGGCAAGAGATTTTCTTATGAACGAGATTGATGAACACAAAGCAATAATAGTTCTAAATATAAAAAAACTGGAAATTATAGATTCCTCCGGTGTCGGATTGCTTTTTCAATGCCTGCAGCGTGCGAAAACATATCCCGGATGTGAACTGGCTTTTTGTAACGCAAGCCAGTTCACATTAAATATTATACGCAATTCCGGAATGCAGAAATATTTTAAGTTATTCAAAAGTGTTGAAGAGGCTGTCGCGCACTACCAGTCGCCACCGCCGGAATCTCCGCCACCATAATCTCCACCTCCGCCACTATCCCCCCATGAACCTGAATCCCCTGAATAATTGTTCCCATCATCAGGAGATGACCAGGAAGATCCTGAATCTGAATAGGAGTCGCTATTATGCGATGTGTGGTCATTTGCAAACAGGCCACCGCCTCCGGAAAATTTATCGTAAAGCCAGCTTCCGGCAACAGCTCCAAACATACCTGCCATAACCGTTCCGAAAATTCCAGGACCACCTCCGCCCATCATTCCACCACCCTGACCATACCCTGGCTGCTGGTTATAGTTCCCCGGAGCCATAGAATTATTATTTCTGTTCATCAGACCCTTGATAATCCGGAAAATAATAAATCCACCGAGACCAAATAGAATTATTGTCATCCAGGGAATAGATGAAGAACTTTCGCGTGCAGCAGCCCCCCGGGTTTGAGGGAAATTTCCTACACTTGATTTCCCGGAAGAAATTACCTGTCCAAAATAATCAACAGATGAGGTCAGACCCTGATCAAAATTTTTTGCTTTGAATTCTTCTGTGATCCTGGATCGGAGTGTCTGACGTTCGAATCCGCCGAAAATTTCTGAGGTTTTACTTCCTGTCTTCACCTCAACTTTTTTCTCTTTTTTGGCGATCAGGATATATACTCCGTTCACTTTTCTTTCCCGTGCTTTTTTTAAAGCAAATTCACTGGAGTTCTCCGATCCGATTTCATTAACCGTTTCAAGGACAAAATCTTTCCCGGACTTATTTTTAATCTCAGAAATTTTTCTGTTCGCAGTATCAATTGCATCTTTCCGGAACATTCCCGCTGAATCGATCACTTCAGACTGTAAATTTAGTGCGCTAATTAAAATCAATGCAGCAAAAGTAAATAGTGGTCTCAAATTTTTCCTCTCTGTTCTAATTTAAATTGCCCCGTACGGGCATTATGCCATATTAGACTGGTAAACTATGCAAACAAGAGACATTAAAAAAACATATAATCTGGCATTTCCCATTGATAGAGTGTGGAATGCAGCAACAGTTAATGAGGTTCTGATCCAATGGATGGCGGATAAAGTGACGGGGCGCCCAATTCTCGGGGAAAAGTTTTCCTGGAGCTGGAATCTTGGCGATGAAGGGGAATTTACTACAAACGGAATCTATAAATCAATTTCCCCCGGAAAATTTATAGAATTAAAATGGACCGATCACCCTGCCGGTGAAATCGAACTCAGGATCGAATTCATTCCGGATGGAACAAATACAAAACTGGAATTAACCAATTCAGGGTATCCGGTCTCTTCTAAATTTGATCTTTTATTCGAAGGGGCAAAAGCAGGATGGGATGATCAGATCGAACGTTTACGCAAATTTTTGGGAAAATGGAATGGTGTCGTGCCGCCGAAAAAGCGTTGATCGTATAGGTGCCTTTAAAATCATGGTAAAAAACGGATTTTAAAGGAAGGTAGCAATTTGGATATTCCTGAATTAGAGTCTTTCTTTCAAGAGCTCACAGATATAACGGATAATATCGCGATTATCAACACGCATTACGATGCGGATCACGATAGCGACTTTGCACAATTGGAAGCTTTTTACCAGGAGATGATCTCTCATCCATGGGAAACTGCTGATGGCGAATATTATAATCTATTCACAAGTTATTTCACATTCCATGTGAAAATAATCGAAGAAATTATAATGGAAGCAAGAGAGATTTTGAACCCTGAAAAAAGGGACTATCTCAAAAAACTTGTAAATTACAAAAGAGACGCGAACGAATGGTTTGGCGGTCTCAAAAAGAAACGAAAATCTTCTATGGTTGCAGTTTAGTTCGCGGAAGCTAAATAGTAGATTTCATTAAAAAGGAAAGGGCGTTTCCCTCGCGAAAGCAGGTGAGCGTCCAATCTTCTTCTCATCAACTCGGGCCGGGCTTTTCGCGGCTTCGCTATCGCTCCGGTCGCCAGTTCCCGTCGACTCTTCGACCGCTACAATCCCTAACGCTATCTGCATGAATTT
>JAIOQL010000463.1 GCA_021413405.1 Leptospira sp. | reverse complement strand
TATAGACCGGATGGATTTTTTTATCATCTGAAATTTAATTGCAAAAATTCTTTTCTTCCATCTGCCCAATAACGTCGTGTTCAATTCTATTTTCGCCTCAAAGGAAAATAGTTTAAGAATTTTCGTGTTATCTTCGAAAACGGTTGCAAAGACGTAATTTGGAATTTCCGAATTCATTTGCAAAAACTATGCTTTCGTGATAAAACGTCCGGATTCCGGTCGGGAACCACCACCCGCCCCCCACCCTAACAAAAGGGTGGGGCCACTTTTTAATTTTTGCTTCTCTTCTTCTTTTCAATACGGTGTTTTTGCGGTCTGATAGTTATTTCTGAAATTACTGTCCCAGGCTTCTGATTCAAAATCATTTCGACGGCATCGGAGATACTTTCGGGAGCAATGTGACATTCCGGATCATCATCTTCTTTGAAATCCAGTTCATCATAAAAATTTGATTTGGTCATATCAGGATGGATTGTTATTACCTTTACTCCAGTTTTCCTCACTTCATCAAAAAGGGATTCGCTGAATTTTGTTAAACCTGCTTTTGTCGCAGAATAGGCTGCACCAACAGGAGAAGGTCTGAGGGCAGTTATCGATGAGATAAAAATCAGATAACCGGAATTTTTTTTGAGTTCCTTCAGAAGCAGTTTGGTGATAATTACCGGTGCAAGAAGATTTGTTTTAACCATTTCCTCCAGGCTTTCAATTTTAGAATCTTCGTGAGGGCCGAAGTATCCCACACCAGCATTATTGATGAGTAAGGAAATCTGGTCTCCGGATGAAAGAATTTCTTTAATTCCTTTTGTTACATTCGGAATATCAGAAACATCGCAAACAATGCGAATGAAATTTTTGTCAGAATAATTTGTATTTTCAAAGCTTCTCGCAATCCCGTAAATTTTATATCCCTTCGAAATTAATTTTCTGGCAATTGATAACCCGATTCCAGATGAAGCACCTGTAATGATGCCGGTTTTCATTGACTCACCAATGCCGCAATGTATATCAATTATTCCTTTTTAGCGGGGGGAGCAATCAGTTCTTTAATTTCTTCCTGAAAGGCGGCTTCTGCATAATTGTATGCGGTAGCTCCTTCATTATCCTTGATCCGTACATCTGCTTTGTTTTTCAAAAGTAATTTCAGAATTTCAGCATTACCGATTTTTGCAGCAAACATCAGCGCTGTCTGACCTTTTTTGTTTTTCAGATTAGGGTTTGCTTTTTTTTCAATAAGCTGTTGAACTATTTCGAGATTTCCCTCCGAAGCCGCCTTCATCAGTGGGGTCATTCCTGCAATTCCATATTTTACATTTACATCGGCACGTTTTTTCAGGAGTAGCTGGAAAATTTCCTTGTTTCCTTTTTCAACTGAAATTGCAAGGGGAGAAAACCCATCAGAGTCCTTTGCATTCTGGTTTGCTTTATAATCGAGAAGGATCTTTGCTATTCCCGAATGATCCTGCCTGACCGCAGCAATCAGAGGAGACTCCCCTGATTTTGATTTTGCGTTGGAATTTGCGCCCTTATCCAGAAGCATTTCAACAACTTTAAAGTGCCCGTTCTGCGCAGCAAAAAGCAGGGCAAATTCCCCATCCTGGCTTTTTGTATTGATATCCGCTTTATTTTCAAGAAGAACATCCACAATTTGTGTGAATCCTTTCGACGATGCAATCATGAGTGCAGTCTGGCCGGCATCATCCCTGACATTGATGTCTGCTTTTCTTTCAATGGCTTCCACCGTTCCGCGGAGATTCCCCTTCCTTACACTATTCCATAAATCCTGGGTTGGCATAGCGCCTAACGCACAAAACGAAAAGATCCCTGCAATGGCCGTAATTTTTTTCAACGTTTTTTTCCGTTCAATAGCCCGATAAATTTTCTTCCAAAAAGGTACGCATCGCCGGGCCACCTGGCAGAAATGTAATTCCCGTCTTCAACTACAAACGCATCTTTGTCGTTTGTCGCCGTTCCCCTGTCGCCTAACGTTAGGGGCCCCCGCATAAATTGTTTTTTAGGATCACCAAGGGTTTGCTTCACTTCATCCTCGACATACAGCGGATAGGTTCTGTAATATTTTCCGAGTTTCCAGAAAGTCATATAGTAGGCGAGCTGTTCCATGAATTTCGGCAGGCAGGTGGTTTTCTTTCCAGCGAGAACACTTTCTCCTGTCTTCTTGTTTTTGGATCGGGCGAGCACAAGAACACCATGACAAATCGCACCGATCGGACGGTTTAGGGAGGCGAATTCAGCGACTTTTGACTGTAAAACATCGCTCGCTAGATATTGTTTCATTCCAGGCGCATGTCCTCCTGGAAGCAGAAGTCCGTCATAGTCAGATGGTTTGATGTTTTTCCAGGTTATAGGTTTGTTGAACTCCGGAGATTTCTCGAGTTCACGGTAAAATGAGACAGGTTCAGGATCGGCGCCTAACTTACCGAAAATGACTCCACAGAGCAACTTCTCATCGCACTTAGGAACGTTTCCGTTTTCAGTTGCAAAAACCAGTTTAAATCCTGCTTCTTTCAATAGCTTCCATGGAACCGATACTTCTGTTGTATCAAAATCGTTGTCCGGTACGGGGATTAGTATTTTTTTCAATCTTGTTTCCTTATTTAATGTCTGTTCAAATATCTGCTGTCTTTGCAATATTGTCGAGAAAGTTTTCTAAAAATGGCATGAGGATATATTAATTAATATCCAGAGGACACAAGATGCAAAGGATAAAAAAATTAATCAAATATCTCCTGTGCATGCTTACGGTAGGTTGCCTGTCGAAGAATGAAGATCATTCAGAACTTTGGAAAACTATTTTTGAATACCAGAACGATTTCCGGAAAGAACACAGACTATCCGGAAAATTTGATGTGCTTTACGGAAGCCTGCGTCCTGACACCGAAAACCTGGGTCATCAGAAAGACGGGGGGTTTCTTCTGGCAGGCTCTATAAAACGAACATCCGCGGAACGGGTAGCTGAACTTCATGAAAGGGAAAAAATTTCCCCGGATGAGGTTTATCACACAGTCTCCTATTTCAGGAAATCGGAGTATGGAGGTGGTAAGACCTACAAGATACGGAGAAAGACCTACATCCCTTCTATTCCCATATTCACTATCCAGAATTTTTTGAACTGGCTGGAGGATTTCGTTCAATTGATTTCAGCAGAAGAGGAACCCGATCCTTTCCTGAAAAAGTCACCTCTTTACAATTATCTACGCGCAAATTATGAATGCAGTATCGTTAAATCGGGAGATTCCAGAACATTACAATTTCAACTCCACGAAAGAATTGCGAAAATTGATTCAGGTTATTACGATAGAATGAAGAGGTTCATGAAATTTGTCGAATTCAGGACAGAAATATTTTTCGGGAATGAAAAAGTCAAAGTGGTTGAAATCGAAAACAACAGTAACTCTTTTATGGTTAATTTTGTTCGTACAAAAAAAAATCTGATTCGGGATTCAGCCACAATCTTATTCCGTACCGACATGAGAGTCTCCTTTTATGGACTGAAAATAAATATCAATAATATCGGTTACAGGGTTAAAATAGAACGGAAGAAGAATGAAATCAATTTCTCCGGCGCCTACACATCAACGCCTCTTCACAAAATCTCCGGAAAGCTTTTGTATTTTCTGCCTGCAGGACTTGTAAAAGCTTTTATTCCGGGAAACATTGATGAATATTTCAGGAATTATTTTCATCTCCTTGTTAGCGGATACGATTCTGAAGGGGCAAGGTTTTTTACAAATTGTGTGATCAAAAAAAACAGGATGGATGTCTTTTATGAATCGGAGCAAGAGGTATTTCAAAAACCATTCCGGTTTTCCGGCGGATCTGACAATAAAATCAGTGAAAGTAGCAGGTTCATGAGAGAACTGGAAAATAAAATCGTAGAAGAAATGAAATAATTATTGTCCTTCATTTATCCGAATAGAATTTATTCAGATAAATAATGGAAAGAGCACACAGTATATGCCAGATCGCATGTCCCTGGAGAAAATGATTGTCAGGTGAGCAGAAAATCCCGGTCAGATCCAGAATCCAGATGCCAAAAGCCATCAGGAAAAGAAGTAGCGCAATGAAATAGTTTTTGTAAATAATTCCTGAATCAGACTTCCGGTTAATATAGATTTCGAGGATAATTGCGAGAATTACCTGGACGGAAAAAACCGGAATTCCTGCTTTCCGGAAAAAAAATAATGTGATCATTGAAAATAATACGATAGATGACATTGCTACCATCTGTCTTTGGTCTTTCAGCAACCCGGTGCGTTTCAGATTCATCGTGAGGAGAAAAGCAGAGTAAAGATACATCGAAGAGAGATCAAAGAATTGCATCAGGAAAGTGAAGGATGCGTGATATAAAAAGGAAGTTGCTCCAATCAGGATGGAAATCCAGCCGGCTGTCCGTGATTTTGCATCCTTCCGGAGAAGATAAACCCCGACAAAAATAAACGCGAGGTTTGACCAGGTATTCGCAGGTTGTGTAATAATTTCACAGAGATTCCGTTCGCAGAACTGGATTGTGGGTGGATCGAATTTTCCCCAAAAACATTCCGGGGAAAGAGGTGTAATTTCAAAAGGGGAAGTCATCTTATATTTTGCCATAGAATCTTTTCCAAAAGAAAACATTCCGGGGAATTGGCAGGACTCCAACGATTCAATTCCAATGAGTCGTTTCTGGAAAGAATAATTTCGTTTTATTGCGGATTTGCGGTCGAATTCGCACTCTGTCGGAACAATGACAGCAGTGAACTGTTTTAAATTATTTTATTGAAGGTCTTGGCATAATCGTTGCTACAATTATGTTGTATCTGAATAGTCAAAGTAGCAGGAGTTTATACATGAATTTGCAAGTTTGCCCCCCGGATCTTTCTTCCCGACCGTTTCATTTGACGGTTGATCGGGTAATGATCGCTTCACCGGAAGTTCTTTATCGTGCCCTGACAACAGAATTTGACAGATGGTTTGCTGCACCGGGTTCCGTGCTTATGAAACCTGAGGTCAATGGAGTCTTCTTTTTTGAAACTGAATTTGAGGGGAAGAGGCATCCTCACTACGGACGCTTTCTTCGTCTTCAGCCTGAGAAACTCATCGAATTTACCTGGATCACCGGTCCAGACGGAACCGGGGGAACTGAAACGGTCCTTACAATAGAACTGATTCCGAGGGATACGGGTACGCGGCTAAAACTCAGTCATTCGGGGTTTTCCAATGAGGTTTCCAAAAATAAGCATAGTCATGCATGGCCGATGGTTCTCGAGCAGCTTGATCAAAAAATGGCCGAGGTTTCTGTCTGATAAATTTACAATTGGCCTGTTCTGATTGAGATAAAAGTTCACAAATACAGATTAACTGATACATAAGACATCAGTAACAGCATTGTCATTTGCGTTTCCCGAAATATTTCCGCTTTCGTGGATTTCTCCGGGCTTCGCCAGCATTCATCTTTTTCCGGGCCGGGCTCGCCCCTTCCG
The DNA here is from genome assembly GCA_021413405.1 of Leptospira sp. Classification (GTDB taxonomy): domain Bacteria; phylum Spirochaetota; class Leptospiria; order Leptospirales; family Leptospiraceae; genus JAIOQL01. The sequence continues at coordinate 11,112 of JAIOQL010000463.1, read as the reverse complement.
TCAACTTCTTGCGGTTGCAAGAAGATTGACGCCGGGTTGATCCCTAACGCAAGTGACCGGAAAATTCATGCCCAATATCTTTAGTTCAATCTAATCGCAGGTTTATATTTCGATTTGGAGCCAAATTTTTTATCCAGTTCAAATTTAAAAGCACAGCCAATTATTACGAAGTTTTGATCCTGCTGCCTGATAACGCAAGTCACTCCCTACCGGATCACATAACCCGCGATGCCCCTGTCTTTCGGCCTCCAAATAGCAATCCTTCCTTTCGCTTTCAAAGATACATTTGGAGAATATTAATATTGTAGATAGTTTTCCCATCGCTTTCATTTACTATGCTTCCGTATTTGTTCTTTTCATGTTTTGTCATCAATTTATTGTTACCGCTCGCTTCTCTGCGTTTGTGAATAAATTTTTGCTCCTCAAAATGACATTCTGTATTTTTTCGTAAATGTTCAGTTAAAAAAGTATTGCATTTTATGATCGTATATTTACGATATACGTTATGGCGATTAACAAGAAGAGTGAGTTTGATGAGGGAACGAGGAAATTGGCGGAATTTGCAAAGGCGATTTCGCATCCTGCGAGGATTGCAATTCTACAGACGATTGCAGAAAAAAAAGAATGTATCTGCGGCGAAATTGTAGAAGTGATTCCGCTGGCGCAATCTACAGTTTCTCAACATTTAAAAGAGTTGAAAGATGTAGAGCTGATCCAGGGCGAAATAGAAGGTGCAAAGTCCTGCTATTGTATCAACTGGAAAAAATTGGATGAATTTCATGACTCTATCAATCAAATTTATAAATCTTTAAATAAATATAAGAAAAATTCAAAACTAGAATGTTGCGATTAAGGAGAATACTATGCAAACAACAGAATCGATCAAAGAAATGGTAAAAGATAAATATAGCCAGATAGCAAAACAATCTAAAGAGCAGAATGAGAGTTCCTGCTGCGGAAGCAGTTGCTGTTCGGCCGTTGATTATTCCCTATTCAGTGAGGACTATTCTAAACTGGAGGGATACGAGGAGAGTGCAGATCTCGGACTCGGTTGCGGAGTTCCGACACAATTTGCAAATATTAAACAGGGAGATGTGGTAATCGATCTTGGCTCCGGTGCGGGCAATGACGCGTTTGTCGCACGATCCATTGTTGGCGAAAAAGGGAAAGTAATTGGAATTGATATGACTGATGCAATGATTGAAAAGGCAAGATTGAACAATGAGAAACTGGGCTTTAACAATGTTGAATTCAGATTGGGCGATATTGAGAAAATTCCAGGCACCGCGGGAATTGCCGATGTAGTGATCAGCAATTGTGTATTGAATTTAGTTCCGGACAAAGAAAAAGCTTTTTCTGAAATTTATAGAGTATTGAAAGACGATGGACATATTTGTATTTCAGACATCGTTCTCAATGGAGAAATTCCTGAGAAACTGAAAAGTCTGGCTGAAATGTATGCCGGTTGTGTTTCCGGTGCAATCCAAAAAAATGAATATCTGAAAATCATGAATAAAGCCGGTTTTACAAATATTTCTATCAAGAAAGAGAAACCAATCAATATTCCGGAAGATGTTCTGGATCAGTATCTTTCGAAAGAAGAAATTGCAACTCTTTCCAATTCAAAACTGGAAGTCTTAAGTGTAACGGTCTATGCAGAAAAGAAGGCCCGCGAGAATTGCTGTGCGCCCGGATGTTGTTCCGGTTGAACCTGATGCATTTCGTTTTTTGTGGACTTTACACGACTAACCGTTTATGCAGCAAAATTTGCCAGGGCCGGGCTTTCCGACAACATGGCATTGGTAATTTCAGCAACGCTTTCCGCAATTGTTGGAGCATATATTGGCAATAAACTTCTGAAAAAAATAACATTGAAATTTGTTGACAAACTTCATGATCACAAAATATGTCAGCCTCCAGGGATAGTCAATAAAATCAATGTTCCCGGGATGATCCCGAAGAGTCAAATGAATGAACTTTTTGATGAATTTGGCAAACACTTTTCCAAATCTGAACCCCGAAGACCAGAATGTCGCATGACGCATAAAATCAGGGAAGGTATAACCGGAGATGGAAAAAGCTTCAGGCATAACCGCGACAGGGATCGACCCGGCGTCAATTTCTCGTGAACGCGAGAAATTGACGGGAGGGAAGAGCCCGGCAGTCGCCCTGATCCAAATTTTGTGCACGAATGATTTTTGTTTGAATTATTTGTACCATAAAATATTCTAAATTTGTGCCGTCCGAACTAACTTCTAAAATTCATGAAATATATTATTCTATTTCCGGGGAAGGAATTTCCCAGGGGATCCCCACTGTGTTTGTGCGGTTCGCGGGTTGTTCTCTCCGCTGTGGTATGGTTGCCGGGAAAAAGTTGTGGTGCGACACTCCTTATGCGCTAAGCCCAAACGCAGGGGAGGACATGACTACCGGGGAAGTGCTGGAAAAAATCCAAAGTCTGATTTCTGGTGAAACGCAGGTTCTTTTTACCGGGGGAGAGCCCCTTGAGGCTGAAAAGAAGAATTTCTGCCACCAGCTTGCCGGAAAGTTGTTTGAATCAAGGGAGAAAAAAAATTTTCGGTTTGCCCGGGTGGAAACAAATGGTGCTGAGCTTCTGGATGGACTCAGGTATATGGTATTTTCTATGGATTATAAACTTCCCGGCTCTGGAATGGAAGAACGGATGAAACCTGAAAATTTCTCAATTTTAAAAAACAGAAACAATGCGTTAGACGAAATTAAGTTTGTTGTCCGTTCCAGGTCAGATTTTTTGCGGGCACTTGAAGTCATCCGGGAGTTTGAACTGAACTCAAACCTGATTTTTTCTCCGGTATATGAGGATTGCTCGCTTGATGAGCTTTCTGTATGGCTGAAGGAAGCGAATGTTCCGGGAGCGAGACTTTCTTCCCAGATGCATAAACTGATCTGGGGTGACCGCCGGGGAGTCTGATGGAATCTTTAGTACAGTTCAGCCTCGATTTTGAGAATTCTTCCGGGAAGGAAGAAACCATTTTTCCGTCCGCGTTGTATGAGAAGAGTGAAAATCTTCCTGAAATGCTTCTCTCTCTCATGGCGTATGAGCTGAAACTCACTCATGCCTATGACAAACTGTCCTCATTGTCAAATTCCCGTACAAGACTTTTGCCGCACCAGATAGAATCGACCCACATTGTGGTGAACAGTTTCAGTCCGCGTTTCATTCTTGCCGACGAAGTTGGACTTGGAAAGACCATCGAAGCTGCACTGATCATGAAAGAGCTGAGCTTCCGGAACGATTATAAACGCGTTCTGATTGTAGTTCCATCTCCTCTCGCGATTCAATGGAAACAGGAGCTGAAAAATAAATTCAACGAAGATTTCACAATCGTGAAGCGAAAAAATTTCGTAGATTCGGGAGTCGAGAACTGGCAGAATTTTGACAGGGTGATCACTTCTATTGATTTTATCAAAAATCCGAAGTATAGCGACGAAATCCTGAAACGCAAATGGAACATCGTGATTTTTGATGAGGCGCACCGTCTTCGGAGGGACTATTCCAAAATTACCCGGGCCTACATTTTTGCAGAAAAAATTGCAAAGAAATGTGAGAGTCTGCTCCTGCTTTCGGCTACTCCATTTCGCGGAAAACTCGAAGAATTGTTTTACCTCGTGCATCTTGTAGATCCGAATATTCTCGGACCCTACCAGAGTTTTGTAAATGAATATGTCCTGGGGAACAGGAGTGACCTGAGAGAAAAAATCAGTAAGGTGCTGTTGCGCCGCAGGAAAGTGGAAGTTGGCGGGTTCACAAAACGGTTTGCGAAAACAGTCCGGATCGATCTCTCCGTCCAGGAACGGCAGTTTTATGATGAAACGACGGATTATGTTAAGCGTGAATATAATCTCGCAATGAATACTCAGAACCGTGCGACAGGATTTGTTATGATCGTTTTCCAGAAACTTCTGGATTCTTCTGTGGTTGCGCTTTTGAATGCTCTTCAAAAAAGAAAGTTTATGATTGAAACAAAGTTGCATTCATTCGGTAAAGCACCGGCATCTGTTGATGATTGGGATTTGAATGAGACTGAAGAGGTCGAAGAATTCATTTCTGAGCTTGAGACATCGGCGCATAACGAACTAAAAAATATAAAACGGGAACTTCTTTCGCTTAACAGACTGATTCTTCTCGGGAAGGCCATCCGGGAGGACCGGAAGTCCATTAAATTGCGGGAAACCCTTGTTAAACTGAAAAGTGAAGGAAACAAAAAATTCATCATCTTTACCCAGTTCAGGAGCACACAGGATTATCTTTGCAGGGTTCTTTCAGATTTTGATATTGTGCTTTTTCACGGATCACTGACTGCGGATGCTAAGGAAGATGCAATTTCGAAATTTAAGACTCAGTCAGAAATTCTGATTTCTACAGAAGCCGGTGGCGAGGGCCGCAATCTTCAGTTTGCAAATATACTTTTTAATTATGACCTGCCCTGGAGTCCCCTGAAAATTGAACAGAGGATCGGCAGGATACACAGGTTTGGGCAGAAAGAAAATGTTTACATTTTTAATTTTGCGAGTAAGGATACAGTAGCTGAAAAAATTCTATCGGTTCTCACGAATAAAATCAAATTGTTTGAAGATTCGATCGGGGCATCAGATGCTTTGCTTGGAACGATTGAGGATGAGCTCGATTTCAATTCAAGCCTTATGAAATTTGTTACCGGCTCAAAAACACAGGAAGAAATAGAAACAGAATTTGATAACAGGATCAGGCTTGCAGAGGTTGGATTCAATAAATTGAATTCGCTCATGACTCCTAAGATTCTGGATTTCAACCTGGCAGATTATTACAATCACACTTTGACAGACAGGCAATTCACAAATTCCCACCTGGAAAAATTTATTACATTATTCTGCGGGCAGTATGGACCGGTTGCCGGTTTCCAACTGGCTTCCACCGGGAACGAGATCTATGAGATCAAATCCGCCGCTGGAATCTCCGGCGCTACTTTTAATTCTGAAATTGCCCTTCAGAATGATTCACTTGAATTCCTGGCCTTCGGTCATCCGTTAGTCGAAACAGCGATAACACACATTATCGAAAACAAGATCGGCTTCAGAACTGTCTGTCTGAAGGGATTGGCCGGCTATAAAAATAAGATCGTGTTTGTTTTCCTTTCTGAATTTCATTACTCTGTCAAAAGGACTGAAATTTTCTACCTCGAATTTGATACGGCCACAAATAAAATCGTGGAACTGGATGTTTTTCCATACGATGAAATCAGCAGTCTCGAGACTTCTCCTTCCGGAATAAACGTACCCGATTTTTATCCGGCTGTTTTTGAAAAACTGGAGAGCATTGCAGAAAAGAAGAAAGAGACTTTGAAAAATAATACGCTTTCCATTTTCAAAAAAGAAGAATATAAAGTTGATGTCAGTCATCAGAAATATATCCGGCAACTGGAAGAAAAGTTAATGAGACAGGAAGCGAAACACAAATGGAGTCCTGCCCCGGAGAAACGCGCGGTGATAAACCGGACCAAAAACGAAATTATGAAAGCGAGGGAAGAGCATGACAGGCAGGTCAGAAAGATCAGGAATGCCAGCCAGATCAGGCACCGGGCACAGTTATTCCAGGTCTATGTTATTGTGTAGAATCACAGATTACCGTAAACATTCCACATTGTTGTCAGAATGGTTTTTGAATCACTGAATTCAGGTTTCCAGTTAAGTAACTTTTTTGCTTTTGCAGACGATGCGAACATCTTCCCCGGATCACCCGGACGCCTTCCTGAAATTTTGTGCGGAATTGTCTTCCCGGCAACAGTTTCCGCCATAGCGATCATTTCTTTTACAGAATATCCCTTTTCTGATCCCAGATTGATTGTGATTGAGCTGTCTGTTTTCATGATATAATCAAGGCTGAGCAGATGCGCTCTCGCAAGATCAGTCACATGAATATAGTCGCGTATGCATGTCCCATTGGGCGTATCATAATCATCCCCGAAAATTTCGAAACTTTTTCGCATGCCACAGGCTGTTTCCATTATGATTGGCAACAGGTTTGCCGGTGTTTTTTCCAGCCCGGTAATGATTCCATCCGGGTCATAGCCTGCAGCATTAAAATATCGCAATGCCGCATATCGCATTCCCTTGAGTTTGTCATACCACTTTAAATTTTCTTCAATACAAAGTTTTGTGTATCCGTAATAATTTTCAGGGTGAAGCGGGTGCTGTTCATCGACAGGGAGATACTCCGGGGAACCGTAGACTGCGGCAGACGATGAAAAAATGAAATATTTGCAGCCATTCGCTGCCATGCTGGTCAGGAGTTTAATTGAGCCGTTGAGATTATTCAGAGAATATATTTCAGGCGCAGTCATTGATTCACCGGCACCTTTCCATGCTGCAAAATGAAACACGGCATCCACTTTCTTCGAAAAGACTTTTTCGAGAACTGTATCGTCCTGGATGTTTCCCTGTATGAAAGTGTTCTCAGGAAACAGGTTTTTCTCATTTCCCTTTTCCATGTTGTCAACAACGACTAATTCGTGATTACTGCCCCTGAGTTCTTTGACGATGTGGCCTCCAATGTAGCCGGCTCCACCGGTGATCAGGAGTCTCACTTTACTCTGATGATCCTTGTTTTCTGATGTCGCGGTGGTCGGTTACTCCGCGGTGACTGTCGTCAAAAAATTGAATGATATTTTTAACTTCGTCCGAAGGATTTTTTAATTTATGCAATTCCTCAAGAGCCTGCTTTGTATTCAGGCCGGAATGATAAATTATTTTATATGCCTTTTTGATTTCATCCCGAATTTCCGGTTTGAAACCTGCGCGTTTGAGCCCGACGGAATTCAGGCCTATAATTTCTGCGGGATTTCCATCGATCATCGAATAGGGTGGAACATCCTTCACTATCTTTGTGAGACCTCCCACCATCACATTATCACCAATCCGTACAAACTGGTGGGTCACTGACATACCGGAAATGAATGCGCGATTCCCGATCGTAACATGTCCGGCGAAAGCTGCAGCCTGGACAACGATATTGTGATTTCCTATTTTAGAGTCATGGCCGACATGAACGTTACCCATAAAATAATTATTATTTCCGATTATGGTAGCCTTGCCCTCTTTTGTGCCGCGATGAAACAGGCATCCTTCACGGATAACGTTGGAATCACCGATCTCGAGGTGCGTTACAGTATCCGGATTAAAACTGATATCCTGGGGAAGACCACCCATTGATGCAGCATGATAAATTTTGTTAAATTTTCCTATCTTTGTACCTGAGTGAATCCGGATGCAACTTTCAATGGTGGTTCCTTCTCCGATGCGGACATTTTTTTCAATAATGGTGTATGGTCCAATTTCAACTGATTCGTGCAATTCTGCGCCGGGATCGACGATTGCCGTTGGGTGTATCTTCATTCCTAATACTTCTTTGTGTATGAGAAAAAATTCAAGCGAATAATTTGCCGTTACCTTTTGGCAAAATTTGTTTTTCTGTTCCGCTATTTTTGTCACAGGGGCTCAATCGCCCCTCTGGCTTAATTGAATAGCTATGTAGTGGAGGCGGTTTTAAAATTGACTAAATAAACCGGAAGCATAATTCTAAAAAACAGAAGCAGGGTGGAATATGTATATTGATTGGTCTCGGATTGAATCTTTTGTAGACGGTGATAGTCCGGAAGATCAGAAATGGATTAAGGAAATGATGGAATCTCTGAAAGAGAATCTCCAGGAAAAAATAGGCCTGATCAAAAATCATATTTCTTCCGGAAATGAAAAAGGGCTTCTTTCAGAATTGCATTCGGTCAAAGGTGCGACTGCAAATTTCGGTTTGACGGAGTTGAACAGGGTAGTTTCTGAAGCAGAACGGATAATGCAAAACGGTGATTTTATCGAAGCCTGTACCGAGTCCGGGAAGATCGAAGGAATATGGATCGAAACCCTTGCAGAGCTCGAGAAAAAATTCAGGGATTAAAATACTTATTGACTTTTCGGGGCAAACCTTGTTTTTATAGGACAGACCATTAATTAAATTCCTGGATGAAAATTTGAAAAAGACAGATGAAGAAATAAAAAAAATAGTAAACGATGCCATTGATAAAAAGAAAATTATCAGTTTTGTAACTTACCTCCTCAGCGACTACGGCGAAAACGAATTAAACATTATTATCAAAACCATCCTTGAACGATTCGACCGTGTGGATCTGCTTGACATTGCCTATACTTCTGCCAAAGAACTCGTTTTGAATGCGACAAAGGCAAATCTGAAGAGAATGCTTTTTCGCCGCCTTTCCCTCAATATCGAAGATCCGAATGATTATGAAACAGGAATGAATTATTTTAAATCGCACATCAGTGAAGACAAACTCAAAACATATAAAGCTGATTTCAGAAAATATGACCTTCCTGTCACAGCTACATTTTATTATTCACCTGATGTACTGAACATCAAAGTAAAAAACAATTTCAAACTTCTTGATCATGAAGAAAGAAGGATCAGGGACAAATTTGGAAAGGCAAAGAGCTTCGCAAGTCTTCTCGATTTTTTCATGGAACATGGGGATGCAACCGAAGGAGCGGGAATGGGACTCACAATGGTTGGCATCCTCCTCGATCAGTCAGGAATTGATAAGCATTCTTTCATTCTCTATTCCGCTGAAAAATATGGAGAAACTGCAGCTAAACTCGAAATTCCTCTCGCAAAAGATTACATTTCAAAGAGAAAAATGTTTGAAATAGAAATGAACGAAAAGGGAATTTCAGCAGAAGAACTCAGAAAAACTTTTTCCTACAATTACAAAGATTTTGGTGTCTGGAACTAAGATTTCCTTTCTATTACCTGCCTTTCTTCGGTAGGAATTTATAATAATCAACTTCCAGAGTGTTGATCAGAAAACTATAATATTTCACAAGCGGTTTATCATGCTTATTTTTTTCCGCCTCACTCCTGTAGAATTCGGCCAGTTGTTCCCTGATCAGCGGGGCCTTAAAATCATTTCTACTGATAATAATTGAATTCGGTTTATTCTTCGGAACCAGATCATCGGGAACTGCTATGATTACTGACGTTTGCATGATTGCATATTCAATGGAAGAGGCAACTTTATTGTTATCCGTCTCTTTGGCGAGAAGGGGAACAGATCCTTTAATGTCGGTCAGGTAATGATCGACTTTTTGTTTGATCGCTTTTGAATCGAATATTTTATCCTGAATTTTGTTGAAATTTCCGCCAAATATATATTTTTCAGCAACCTTTGCAATTGCATTCAGCTTATCTTCTTTTTTCAGGAGTCCGTCGCTTGCAGGTGAATTTCCGGATTTACCGGAAGTTATTTCCGAATCATGATCATCCGACGCTGAATCTGAGCCCTGACCCTTTTTCTTGAATACCAGTGATGCGATGAGACCTGCCACAGCACTCACCGGGAATCCGAGAAGAAGAGTTGAAATGTTGTTGAATGTTACCGACATGGTTGCAAAAAAAATGATTGAAGCAAGAAAGGCAAAAAGTCCTGCAACGAGATTGAATTTTTTGTTAAATTCATCAGAACGAATTTTTTTCTCTTCTGCTTTTTCCATTCTCCTTGTATCGTCGAGAAGACGAAGCAGTGCATCCGGCTTAATGTTGGCATTGTAAGTCGGATTTTTGGGGTTGGACATTTCAGCGTTTATTTTTTTAGCAATTTCCATCTGCGTCCTGAACCGTTTGTCTTTCAGTGAAAGCGCAGTCAGGTTGTTCATCACATTCGCCATATAACTCTGGTCTACTGCGTAAAAAATTTCCTTTCCATCGGCCGATTCTTTTTCGTGCGTACCGAATTTTGCAGAAATTGCCTGCTTTAACTGGCTTTTCAGATCCTGAATTTTTTCTTCATCCTTGAATCCGGCTCTTGCAAATTCTGCGGCAATATCAATTTGCATGAGTTTCGATTCGGATTTGGTGAATTCGGGAATTTTTCGCAGAACATAATCTTCCAGTTTTTTATAGGACGAGTCATCCTTTCTCTGAAGAAGACTGTCTTTTTCCTCGATCAGTTTTTCCAGAATTTTTATGGATACCTGGCATGTTTCATTTACTTTTTTACAAAGATCGGAATTTATAGCAGTGAAAGGAAATTCCTGGATGAGATCTATGAGAGCACGAACTTTGTCAGAACCCTGCTTCCTGCCGGGAGGTGCACCCTGGATATGGTTTATTTCATAATCATTCAGTTTATTCAGAAATAATTCATAGCCTCCTTCGCCTGCAAGTTTCCGGAGATAGATCATCGCAAACTTTTCGAGGCCATCAGCCTGCGCCCGGTAATTGTTAATCAGTTCGGGATGCTTTTTATAACTGCCATCTTCAGCCAAATCAAGTTCATCAACAATGAGATGATAATCTGGCAGAACGCGGATAAGAGAATTGATGGAGTGTCCATAATTTATAAAGTCTTCAACGAAATCATTTACGGGTAGAGGATTGTAGGGCTGAAAACCTTTCCGGACAAGGGAATTTACTTCAGCCTCAAGAGAACCCAGTTTTGGTTGAAGCCAGACATTGCCAGCTTTGTTCGTTTGCATCAAAAACTGACCAGGGTTATCTTCATCAATTGTTCTTGGTTTCTTTGCCCGATTTGAAAGGATCAGTGTGATGAATTCTTCAGATGCCCGGAGGCAGGCATTCCTATAAGCAGATACATCTACCTTTTCTCCGGTTTGAGGTGCAATGAGTGCAATCTTAGCAATGATCTTATTGTTATCGCGGATCAGGAACGGGTAGAGATAAGCTATCCTGTTTGTGCCCCTGTTTTCGATATCCGTAATCTGGCGGATTGCCAGGTCAATTGCCTGATCCGATTTTGCCTGGACGCCAAGCGATGTATATTTGTGAAGAGACTCGGCCAGCTTATCAAGGGTTAACAGAAATGAAGGATGAATATCTTTGCTGCCCTGTTTATCGATTTTGCGGTGACGATCCTTTAATTCGTCCATTATCGATTTCGCAGTTGCTTTCAGGCCGGGCAATGTTTCGACGGAATAAATATAAACGGGAAGTCTTTCACTGGTAGATTCTTTCTCCTCCAACATCTCTCTCATTGAGATGTCTTCTTCGGAAATTTGATCGCCTGTAGTTTCAGA
>JAIOQL010000462.1 GCA_021413405.1 Leptospira sp. | reverse complement strand
GAAATGATTCTCTTCCAGGACCCCCCACAATTCGAGTGAAGATTTTTTTGAAAGAAGATTCTCCAGGTCCCGGGCTTTATTCCATATAACAAATTTTATTTTTTCGTCAGCGCCAAGAACTTTGAATCTTGCGTGACTTCCGTTACCCATAGGAGTAAATCCGATTATCTTAGCGTCCAGGATAGAAATCAATGGCTGTAAATTTTCTATTCCAAAGGGTTCCAGAATTTCCATTTCTTTGTATAGAGACGGGGACACTTCCGGGGAACGGACACAAATCTGGCTTTGTGTTGTGTCCTTCGAATCTGTCCCTGATGTTCCGGAAAGCCAGGACTCCGAGTTCTCCAGGATTTTTTTTTGTAAAGCCGGAATATCCTGTATACGTACTGAAAACCCTCCGGCTTCCGGATGACCTCCGAAATGCAATAGAATATCAGAGACAAGGCTTAACAGTCCGAGAACATTTTCTTTTCCAAAAGACCGGACGCTTCCACGGGCATTTCCGTGATCCGGTGTCACAAAAACGACCGGACGTTTATATTCTTCAACCAACCTTGTCGCAACAATTCCGGATACTCCGGGTTCCATGTCGGGTTCATAACAAAATATAATTTTTTCGGATTTCCTTTCAGGTTTTCTTTCGAGATATCTCTTTACGCGATCCATATTTCTCGCTGTTCGCTCTTTTCTTTCATTATTCAGCTGGAGCAATTCCTTTGATCTGGAAAATGATACTTCATTATCCGTGGAAATGAGGAGGGCAAGCGCAAGTTCCGTTTTACCCATACGGCCTGCTGCGTTCAAAACCGGTCCGATTGACCAGCCAAGATCCTTTGCGGTGATTTTGTTTTGTCTCAATTGCAGATTTTGAATAAGATGAAAAAGGCCGTTCCTTGAATTCAGTTTGCCCGAAGCTATTTCACTTAATGTTTTGCATCCGTTTTTTACAATTACCCGGTTCTCGCCCAGGAGCGGCATCATATCTGTGATTGTTCCGACAGATGCCAGATCAAGTAATGAACGCAATGCTGACGAAAGAATTTCGTTATTCTTTAATTGTTCAATGAAGCATTCATTTACTTTCTGCACGGTCCTGTTTTCTGCATTTGAATAAAAATTTTCAAATTCCGCAGAAAGGGAAAATTCAAGGGCGATCGCCAGTTTCATAGCCAATACGGAAGTGCAGATTTTTTTTTCGGGATATTTAGAATCAGTTCTGCGCGGATTGATGAGCAGGCAATCGGGAATATTTACCGGAATTTCATGATGATCGATTACAATGATTTTTATACCAGTTCCTGCAAGTTCATTTATTTCATTATAATTGGAAGTGCCGAAATCAAGAGTGATTAAAAGATCCGGTTTGACTTCCTTCACGTAACGTACGGCCGGTAAACAAAGTCCATAATCCTCATTGGCGGAAGAGGTTTTCATTGTGAGTTTTCCACCAATTTTGTCCTGGAAACCCCTGACAATAGTTCCAAGTAGGGATGTTGAGGAGACGCCGTCAGTGTCCCTGTCTCCGAATAACAAGATGTGTTTTTTTTGAAGAATAGTTTCTTTGATCAGAAGAACAGAAGGCAATAAGTCAGGTAATAAAAAAGGGGAATTCAGAAGCGAAAGATCTGAATTAATGAAATTCTTCCATTCCGAAGGGGCTATTCCAAGTTGCTCAAGAAGATGAGCCTGTAGCGGACTGAATCCCTTTTGGGGTGATGGTCTTAGTTGGGAAAGCTCCGGACCATGGAGGAATTTGCTATTGTTATCATTCAATGAATACTAAACTTACATCACACAATTTCCGGTGAACTTTGCGCCGGATTCAATTTCAAGCAGCGGAGTTTTTATATCTCCTGAAATTCTGCCGGTTTTGCCAAGATGAACTTTTTGGGTGACTTCTACATTTCCACGCAAAGATCCATAGATTCCCAGGGTGGATGCATGTATATCGGCATGGACATCACCTGTTTCTCCAATGGTTAGTTCGCCCGAGGTTTCAATTGTTCCTTTGAATTTTCCTCTGATCTGGAGCTTTCTATTAAATTTCAACTTACCTTTAAAATTAATATCTTCACCTATGATTGTTTCTGAAAAATCGTCGCTCATCGTTACCCCGTTTTTACAAAATATAAAACCAGTTTGTGGGATCACCACAATTTTTAGGGAATCGGAGGACTCAAAAAGTGCATCTGGTAGATATTAAAAATCAGAACACAGATGACACGGATCTGACAGATAAACACCGATAGAATCTGACAGCAGAATGGGATAAAAGCAGGTTATAAAAAGAAAAACAGATCCGCTGAAACTTGTTCAATCTGTGTCATCCGCGTTCCCATTGCTAAAACAGTAACTAAAAAGCGGCAACGAGGATTGTTTCGATTTCATTTTTTGGAAGTTCGCGGGGCAGGCAATCAAGGAAAGGAAATCCGGCTGCAAGCGATGCAATTCCAGGCAGATCTATTTTTTTTACTTCATATTCGGACAATCTCTGAGGGATTTTTAATTCTATATATATTTTCCGGATTCCTTCAACGGCTTTTATCGCAGCTTCAATCACGGAAATATCGGTGAT
>JAIOQL010000461.1 GCA_021413405.1 Leptospira sp. | reverse complement strand
ATTGAAGTAGATGTCTTTACGCTTAAATTCGCAGGAAGACCAATACCGTTATCTGCTACTGATAAAATACAGATATTGTTTTCTAATTTCAGGCTAACGCTGATTTTCCCTTTACGGTTATCAGGAAATGCATATTTGATTGAATTTGTAATCAGTTCATTTACAATGAGACCGCAATGAATTGCTGAATCCAGTTCCATCGGGGCAGAATCGGAATCAATTGTGTATTGGATTCTTTCAGGATCTGCTCCGATTGTATTGAAAATATTCTCAATCAGGTTTTCGAGGTAGATCTTAAATTCAATCCTGGCAAGATCCCCCTTCTGATATAGCAGTTCATGAATCAGAGCAATGGACTGGATCCGTGCCTGGGATTCATGAAATATCGCCAGGAGCTGTGGCTCGATGATGTAATTGGATTGAAGGCTGAGTATGCTTGAAACAATCTGTAAATTATTTTTGACCCGGTGATGAATTTCTTTTAAAAGCATATCCTTCTCTGCGAGAGAATCCTGGATTATTTTTTCAGAAACCCTGCGTTGGGTTATATCCATTGTCACACTCCGCATACCGATCGGCTTACCTGAAATATCTGCGATAACTGCGAAATGCGATTCCACCCATAGAGATTGACCATCTTTAGTCATCCACCTGAACTGCACCACACCTGGTTTATTGCTTTTGTATGCTGTCGCCACAAGATCGCCGGTTGAACGTCTATCTTCCGGATGCACAATCTGAAGCCAGAAATTTGGAGCATTCATCCATTCTGCAATCGAGTAACCCAGGAGAGACTCCGCAAATTCACTGACGAAATCCATTCGCTGCGATTCTTCGACAGGTGATCCGAATGCTTCCCAGACAACGCCGGGAACATTTGCTATGATATTACCTATTTTTTCTTTCTGAACTTCAAGTGCACCAAGCACAACATTGAGCTCTTCATTTGTATTGCCCAATTCATCGTTGACCCTTGCAAGATCTCCTGTTCTTTCCTTTACACGTCTCTCCAGTTCGTCATGACTGACCCGGAGCAATTGTTTCTGCATCCGGAGAACTTCATTTTTTCTGTAGAGTTCAGCGAACGCCGCTGTCTTGGTACGGATTATTTCCGGGGCAACAGGTTTAACCAGATAATCAACCGCTCCAAGTGAATAGCCCTGGAACATTTGTTTCGCATCTTCACGGGTGTGCGCGGTTAAAAACATAATCGGGATATGAGCAGATTTTTTTCTTTCACGAATGATGC
>JAIOQL010000516.1 GCA_021413405.1 Leptospira sp. | reverse complement strand
ATCATTCAACCAGAAATTTCTGTGCATCTGACTCCGATTGATCGCATTTATCAGAGCTTTCTCCGTACAAAGCGCGTTTTTATCCCGCAGGTGTCTCCGGATTTTTTCAGGATACCAGAATGGAGCTACGTCGCATCCGATTCTCATTCCATCGAACAGTCCGATAGACGGCATTGTCGGAGCTCCACATCCCAGAAGAAAAACATCCTTACCTACAATCTTCCGGATTAGTTTTATTGTGTTCACGTATCTTGTAGCCGGTGGAAGAT
Organism: Leptospira sp.; assembly: GCA_021413405.1. GTDB lineage: Bacteria > Spirochaetota > Leptospiria > Leptospirales > Leptospiraceae > JAIOQL01. The sequence goes on along the minus strand of JAIOQL010000516.1, from coordinate 3,352 downwards.
TTCTCTTGTATGTGACACCGGGAAGACATGCTGCATATAAAAAATCCAGTTTCAGATATGGATATTTGAATTCATGAACAAGGGTCCTGAACGTAGTTTCCATGAAATTTATTGCAGCTGGGTGTGTGACATCGATGCAGTAAGTATAATCCCAACCCCATAGATAATTCCATAATGCCGGAACGGGGTTGCCACTTTCGTTTTTTAGAACTGCTTCCGGAAACTTCTGAAAAAATTCACTTTTTTTTCTGACGAGAAATGGAGCAAGCCAGATGCCGGGAGTCAGATTCTCAGCTTTTATTTCTTCAGCGAGGTACCGCATCCCTTTTGGAAATTTCTCATTAGTGGTGGTCCAGTCGCCAATTTCTCTCTGGTAGCCATCATCAATCTGAAAAAATGAAAGGGGGAGTCTTTTCCTTTTAACTTCACGAAGATTTTCAAGGATAATTTCTTCTGTTATGGCCGTGTAATAATAATACCAGGAGCACCATCCGGTTGGAACTTTCTTCGGAAATTGCTTTTTTACATATTTCTTTTTAAGCTTACCAAAATATTTTTCCATTTCCTTTTCGGGAGTTCCCTTGAACGGAACGTATTCAATCTCGGGAAGCTTTACTTTCAATTCGCTTCTGGATTCGGGGGAAAAATAAAAATCATAGATCATTCCAAGGGAGATTGGCCGGCCTTCGTTGTTCAATTTTATATGAAATTTAACATTTTCATTCTGGGTGTCGAGCACCCCGATCAGAAATCCCGAATCTGCGGATTCCGAATGAGCCAGAAAAAATCCTTCACTCTGAAAATCGCCCTCCCTACCGGATTGTTTTGTGTAGACATTTTCCTGCGAATACTGCAAAAACCCGAATATCGGCGAAACATCCTTTTCTCTTTCTGCATAGGAGGATGTGAAACTCCAGGATTGATATCCATGCTGAAGAATCTTTGTCCCTTCATAGGAATCCCAATTCTGCACTTCGACTTCAAGGTTGAGGAGTTTTAGACCCACTGGCGGTCTTTTGGAGTCAATCCATATGATTTTCCCGCCATAAACAGTGGAACCTTTTGTGGTACTTTTTTTGAAACTCAGTTCAAAAAGTTTGCAGTCGCTTATAAATGTTCCGTCTATTTTCGTGTGGAAAACGGAACTGAAGACTTTGTCATAGATTTGGTATGTCAGAATAGCTTTCTTCATTGGACCTTAATGGTTTTTTTAATTGTTCCCGTCTAATAATTCAGAAATAGTATGTTCCAATGAGCCAAAAACCTTCAACTATAAAACCGAAAGTATTTCAGGGAGATCTTGACGAAGAATTTCTCAGTGAATATCTGAAGGATGACCGGCTTTCAGTGGATTGCGAAATGATGGGACTGAATCCGCGGCGGGACCGGCTATGTCTCGTGCAGATCATGGATTCACAGAACCGGGCTTGCATCATACAGATATTTCCGGATCAGAAAACTGCACCTAATCTGAAAGCTCTTTTTGAAAGACCGGACATAATGAAAATATTCCATTATGCCAGAATGGATGCCGGGTTCCTTAAAGCCCGTTTGGGGATTTCAGTTAAAAACATTTTTTGCACAAAAATCGGAAGCAAATTTGCAAGAACGTATACTGATAAGCATGGACTGAAAGATCTGATCAAAGAATTCTTTGATGTATTGATCGATAAGAGAAATCAATCGAGCGATTGGGGGAAAAAAATTCTTTCGAGAAACCAGATTGAATATGCCTGCGAAGATGTTAGATATCTCATTTCGCTTCAGCAGATATTGACAGAAATTCTGATTCGTGAAAACAGATATGAACTGGCAAAAAGCTGTTTTGAATTTCTGCCGTCCATTGTAGAACTCGATGCACTGGAAATTATGGAAATCTTTGAACATTGAAAAAACCTTCCAGGAACTTTGTGTGCAGTGCCTGCGGAGAAAATTTTTCCAGGTGGGCCGGAAAATGCGAGGCTTGCGGTGAATGGAACACAATAACTGAAGAAAATTCCTCTTCGAGGTTCGAGCAGAAAGCGCTTCCCAGGAACGGGCTTGTGCGTTATGCGAAACCAATCGCCATTGCGGAAATAGAGGAAGAATCCGGCGGGCGGCTGACAACAGGTCTTGGTGAGCTGGACATAGTTCTCGGCGGAGGAATCGTTCCGGGAAGCCTGATCCTGATTGGCGGTGAACCGGGGGTCGGGAAATCGACTCTGATCCTCGAGATTGCGAGAAATATTTCCAAAGAAAAGAAAGTCCTTTATATCTCCGGAGAAGAATCCGCTTCGCAGATATCCATCAGGGCGAAACGGATGAAAATCAATTCTCCAAATGTTCTTTTATCATCAGAAATCTATGTCGAAAATATTTCTGATATGATCGGGCAGGAAAAACCACAGATTGTGTTTATCGATTCTATCCAGACTATAAACAGGGAATCTCTTTTGAACCAGGCAGGAAGTGTTACGCAACTCAGGCAATGCACTCAAGTTCTTCTGGAAGCGGCAAAGAAAACAAACATTCCCGTTTTTCTGATTGGCCACATCACAAAAGACGGAAACATCGCCGGTCCCAAGCTCCTCGAACACCTGGTCGATACGGTTCTGTATTTTGAGGGTGACAAATTGAATTATTACAGGCATCTCCGGGCTGTGAAGAACAGGTATGGCGCAGTGGGAACTCTTGCTGTTTTTGAAATGCATTCTGAAGGGCTGAGGGAAGTCAAAGACCGGCACAATCTTTTTATCACTCCGGGCCAGGAAACAAGAAATGGATCTGCTCTTTCCGTTGTGATGGAAGGAGTTCGCGCTTTGTCAGTTGAAGTGCAGGCACTGGTTACACGCTCCTCCTTTTCACAATCGAGGAGAATGTCAGAAGGACTGGATACCCGCCGGCTAATTCTCATGGCTGCCGTTCTTGAAAAATTTATGGGCCTCAAAATGACAGAATGCGATATATTCAGCAATCTTGCGGGGGGACTCAGTGTTGATGAACCTGCACTCGATCTTGCGATATGCGCCACCGTGATATCAAGTTACCTGGAGAAGCCTATCCGTGGAGGGCTTGCGCTTTTCGGAGAAGTCGGGCTTTCGGGTGAGGTTCGTTCAGTGGGGCAGATCAGCCTCCGTTTGAAAGAGCTTGAAGGGATCGGGATAAAAACTGTAATTCTTCCGGATGGAAATCTCAAAGAGATCGGAAAAGAACGTTATGCGATAGAGCTCATCGGGATCAGGCATATCCGTGAAATCGAAAGGGTTTTCTGACCACACCGGGCGTGCCCTGACGCCCTTCGGGTCGCAGGTCGCGCTTTCCGCTCCCGTCAAAATCTTGTATTCACAAGATTTTGACGACGCATCAATCGCTC
>JAIOQL010000515.1 GCA_021413405.1 Leptospira sp. | reverse complement strand
ATTCCGGTATATTTTCATTATCCACCGGCAGTAAAGTTTTTTCCAACTTCGCATAACGCACATTGCGGATTTCATTCTTGATATACATTTCGTTTATTCCGGTCGTCAGCATGGAAGAGGGAAGAATTGCAGAATTACGGTCAGATTCTGGCGACTTTGCAACAGTCTGTTTTTGTTCCTCTCTAAAGATTTTTTCCTGGTTAGAAGTCATTTCAAATTCACTATCCTTCAGATGAATTCCTTTTGCTTCTGCTTTCGCAAGGAGGTTCGAAAGAATAGCGATACGTGAATCCAGGAGAGCCATATAATTCTCTGTCTCTTTGTAGATTGATAAAAGATGTTTGTTAATATCAGAAGATAATTTTTTATTTTGGTGGTCTTTAAGGCTATTCGTGACTTTTATGGATACCCCATAATACAAGATAACCGAAAAGAGAAGATTGATTATAACTAATGCAAGAAGTTCCAAAAAATATTCCCGTTGAAATATTTCCAACAACATTCGCTTCGGGAATAATTATGCGTAGTATTCTATGTTACTTTTACTTGATCTGCCTTTAAAAATGCTTCCGGTTGAATTGTAAAAAAGGATCGAGGGTTTGTCACTATTTATTTTTTGCCCGACAAAATTCTTTTCTGATTTTTCGACTTCATTTGTCCCCATTCTTTTGGAGGATAATTGAACAATAGCAGCCTCAGTTGAAGGAAGAACTGTGTTCTTCTTTTCGTTATATTCCCGTAGAATCCTTGTCTGCTCTGCAATCTGATTCAGATATGTGTATGGATTATCAAATTGGACTCTTCTGACTACTTCGTTTCCTGATAACTGACCTATAAGGGTCTCATTCATTCTCATTGGTTTCTGTTTTCGGTGGTTTCTTTGTCCCCCGTTTTCTTCTCCAGTCATTATTAGACGGATCCGGATCTTCCCATGGCAGTTGTTTTATTAATCCATTTTCCTGGTAGAAAGTCCTTTTTTTGATCTCATTCCTGGATCTGTATTCAGCCGCTTTTATTTTGAGAGTTACTCCTCCAAACAAAGTTTTTTCTACGCTAATTTTTCCATAATCCGAAGTTTCCTCGAGATAGGTCTGAAGTGACTGAATTTCGGATTCATATTCGGCTATCCGTTTTTCCAGTTTTTTCGCCCCTGCTTCCATTTTTGTCAGATGAGCTGCATTATCTGCGGTAAATCCTGCCGGATCAGCTTCTTTCTTTGCTTTGAGAGTCTTGATACTTTTACTGACCTGATCGAGTTTTTTCTGGTTTTCGTCCTTTTTTATATCATATTCATGAATTTGTTTCAGTGCTTTTGGGTTGAGCCCCACAATCAGTTCTGTTTGCGGGGTTGCTGTTGAACCGATTACTTTTGCAGCAATCAGGCTTCCTGCCCGAAGAGTTCCTCCGACTATCTGTCCTCTCTTTCCCTTACAAAGAATTTTCCCGCCAGCACTGACTTCACTATGGAGAATTCCTTCCTGGACGATCACATCTTTCTCTGTGAGAACCTTTGCATTTTGGATGAATTTAGCAACCACGTTGCCACCAGTGGATTCAATCCTGGCCTCGCCTCTGCCTGTCACTCCCTGGCGTATTACGATATCACCGTCTGCTTCAATTAATGCCTTCTGAACTGTTCCGTAGATTTCAACATTCCCTGCTGCCTTCACCTGGTAGTTATCTTCAACATTACCCGTGATTACAATGGAACCCAGAAAAGTAACGTTGCCTGTTCTTATCCCAACATCACCGTTAATCCTGTATACCGTTTCGACTGAAAGTTTATCAGTAAAGAGAACCTGACCGTTCACTTCCGCAGTTAGTTTGGTTCTGTCTTCGGATAAAATAGTTCCCTTCCCCTGCTTGAGGGGAACATCAACTCCATCTCTTGCCTCGAGAACTTTATTAAATAAATCCCTGCCCCATTTTCCTTTCTCGGCAAGAATTTTTTCCGCAAGAAGCTGACCGACAACCACATTTTCAATGAGGTCAAGGTCCCGATAATCCACCTTTCCCGAGGCATCTTCTTTGAAATTAATCTGTTTTGAGGTGCGGACATGATAAACGATATACGCATTTTTTCCGTTTACCGGAGGATCGCCAGCCGCAGCGATAAAAGATGTATTGTATTTATCGAGTTCAATTTGTTTTTTAATTTCGTCTTCTTTGATACCATAGCGGATTCCTGCATTCTTGAGAGCATTTACAACATCCTGTACTTCCTGATCTTTTCCGTTTGGCTTCGCGGGCAATAAAGTTACCATTGCACGCATCTTATCTGAGGAAATATCCAGCATCATTTTGCCTTCCATTCCCTGTTTGATTTTTGAATCTGCTATCCTGACTGGTTCTCCATTCTGTTCTTTGATCGCCTTGGTTACAAAGTTTTGCATTGGATCGGAAATGCCTTTATAAGAAAGGCGGCGGACCACTTCATCCTGGGTTACTTTTTTTCCGTTTCCAAGAGGAGGAAAAACAGTTAGCCAAACGCCAGATTTATAATTTTTGAGGCAAACCCATCCATCTCTATCTTTCGGTTGAATTAATTCTTTCAGATCTTTGGACAAGAGCTTTCCGCTTCCGCCAGTCAGTTTAACATCAAGTGCCTGGAGATCTTCGTACGCTTCGTCCTCTGGGAGAACGGAAACACGGATGTGATAAGGGTTGCTGAAAAATAAACGCTTCTTCCCGCGTTTTAGAACAATATAATCAAGTTCGTAAATTTTCTTATTCAGATGCTGTGCTGCAAGACGCAGACATTCCTCTACGGAATCTCCAATTACTTCTACCTGCTCTTTTTCGAGTTTTTCAAAGAGAGCTTCCTGCTCTCTCATAAAAGTGGAGAGACCGCTCACTTTTTAGTTACGACGGATTTTACTTTGCCTAATTTGCTACGAAGACGCATCACCGCTTTTGTATGAAGCTGTGATATCCTGGATTCAGTGACTTCCAGAACTTCTCCGATTTCTTTCAGAGTCAGATCTTCGTAGTAATAAAGCACTATGACTTTTTTTTCTTTTTCCGGGAGGGTTTTGATTGCTTCAACAATTACGTTTTTTACTTCTTCTTTTTCAATTATTACGTCAGGATTCATGTTGGCTGGAGATTCGAGGGTCTCCATAAAGGAGACTTCATCGTTTTCATCACCCAGAAACCAGATGTCGTTCAGGGAAACAAGGGAAGTCCCGCTGATTTTTGTCAGAAGTGAAGAAAGTTCTTCAACTGAAACTCCGAGTTCTTTTGCGATTGCTTCATCTTCAACGGTCTGCCCTTCTTTATTTTCGAGCATCCCGATTATCTGTTCAAGTTGTTTTGCCTTCTGCCGGATGGAACGTGGAATCCAGTCAACGGAGCGAAGCTCATCAAAAATGCTTCCCCGGATTCTGGTCATCGCGTAGGTCTTGAATTTAATTTCCCGTGCAGGATCAAACTTTTCTATTGCATCAAGCAATCCAAAAACTCCATAGCTCACAAGATCATCAAATTCCACGTTTTGAGGCATACCGATCGCAACTCTTCCGGCAACGTGTTTGACTAATGGAGAATATTTTTCTACAAGATAGCTTCGGATTTCAGGATTCTTGGATACCCTATAATCTTTCCAAAGGACAATTTCATCGGTTTGACCGTATTTTTCAAGTATTCTGGACATAAAGCGTAATTTACGGAAGAGCGTTTATCTCTTATTACAATCGTGAACTCTTTCAAATTGTGAAAGTCTTTTTTTTGATTATGTAACAAAAAGAAGAATTTTTTGAAATTAACCCGTTTCATCGTCCTTTGCAAGCATGGTCCGGATGGCTTCAGCCATAAGCTTAGGCTCATTCTTAATGGCAATGTTTTCCCTCATAATGTGATCGCCATACTTCCCGTCCTTGACCCTGGCTTTGACGGTTGCTGTCGGTCCATCAGAAAAGGAATCTGTTGTATCAGTGGAGGTAAAACCCGATCCGGATGACCCGGTTCCACCCTTCAATGCAGAAGAACCGCCCGCTTCATCCCCGCCTGCAGTGCTTATTTCGATCCCGCTCAAAAATTCAAGGAATTCCGGCACCATTGAACTGAGAACCGAGTGGATTCCAAAACCTACAACTGAAAAAACAAGGGAAGAAATTGTGGAAACAAAAAGGATGTACGTTATGCGATTTCCGACAATAAATCCGGAAATGCTGCTGATGAGTAAACCAAGAATAAAAAAAGATAGGATGAACTGTATCTG
>JAIOQL010000514.1 GCA_021413405.1 Leptospira sp. | reverse complement strand
TTTGGGCACCGGAAATACTCGGCACAGTTTCAATCGAATGCAATCCGTCCGCAAAAACGATCTCAACATATACTTTATACTCACCCATTTCTCCCGCCGGATCCGCGACGATCGCACATCTTCCAAGAGAGACTTCAACATCCTTGCCTTGTGGACTCAAAAATCTTTCATGCTCTGCGATATATAAAAGAACCTGGTCGATAATTCCGAGATCAGATTCAGATAATAAATCCTCTCCTTCATCGCCACCAGGCTTTGAAACAACATCCTTTGTCGGATCGCTTACCCAGAAATTAAGTGAATAGCGATAATCCGTTTTAAAATGTTCTCGCAGAAATCTTAAATTGCGAACTCCATCCACATCTTTGTCGGAAAGTTTTTTGATTATCCGTTTATTGCGCGTTGGAGTTGTTGCAACATACTTTACAACGCAAAATGGAATTGATTCCTGGAATCTATCCAACGGAGGATCGATCTCCAAAAATTTATCTTCAGCAATCAGGAATTCATCAGAGATCTTTATTTTAGTTGCGAGATCTTTCAGATAAGCTATGTGAGATTTTCTCATTTGAAAATATCCCTTAGGCCTTCAGTCCAGTTTACTTTCATTTGCGGAAAACTCTCTTCTATTGCCGGAGTCCAATAATCACGAGCCGGAATTCCTCTCGCTTCAAAACCGAAAGCCTGAGCTCTCGCGTATTTGCTCATCGTTCCGGTTTCATAAATTCCAAAGCTTCTTTTTAAAACTTCGAAGGATGAAGACAAATCGCCTTCTGCAACGAGAGTCAAATTACTTTGATTCTTTCTTTTCTTCTCTTTAATAGTTGCTTCTTTTAAAGCCTTCCAATCTGCTTTGTATTTCTGTCTGCGAATTCCGACTTCCACATTCCGTTGCACGAGAAGAGCGTTTTTACCGGTTGCACGATCCATACTTGCTCCCATTTGTTTTCCTGCCTTGGCAAGCATTGGTCCGATACCGTCTGTTATTTGTAGGCCACTCATGAAGTATGAACCTTGTTTCCCTCAAACGGCTGATATATTTCAAATTCAATAATCCAAAATCCGTCGATGCGACTTGAAGGTCTGATCTGCTCGATCAACCATTCATCTTTCGCGTCCCAGGTATTTTCTTCTTCTGTGATTTTCTTTTTGATGATCCGACATTGTTGCGTGATATCAGAATCATGCTCTTCGAGATCATCAAACTGCACATGGATTAATGCAGAATATTTTTGTTTCTCTCCGGCCTCGCCACGGGTTTCAGAATTTTTCTCACCCATCCAATATGCATCGCAACTCAGAACGGCTGCAAAAGTTTTCTTCTTTAAAGCATTTAATTCGCCTGTTGAAGAAACAGGTTTCAGAATTGTAATTTCTGCGTTCCTGTATTTCTCAAACCCAGATTTCATTTGTGAAGCTGCAGACATTATATAAGCCCTTCATAAGCAGGAGAAATTTTTCCAGCCAAGGTTTTATACGCCTTATCACGGAACGCTGCGGATTTTTCTCCACGTTCTTCTGCACTCAGCTTTTTATATGTTCTGCTTTCACCATCTTGTCCGCCCGTTTGAATCTGTTGAGCATCAAGACTTTCCTGGTATCCGAATTCTTCGATGATGTCTGCTTTCATTAATAGAACTTCTGCATCTAGAAATTTTACAGGAATTGAAGAATCAGGAATGCTAAATCCCCATTCGATTATCTGATCTCTGGCACGATCAGCTGACGAAGCAAGGAATCTCCCGAAAACAGTTTTTGTATCCGAAAGTGCTGTTACGTCATCCATGTCCAGGACATAAGGCTTGCTGCAAACAAGCCTTTTCAGATCAGCGAGAGGATTCAACATTCCGTTTTTTCCTTTAGCCTATGAATGTTTCGTCTTTAAGAATGACGCCTGATTCATTAGTTTTGAGAATCCTGTGTAAACGCTGATTGCAGTCTGGTCGAATTGCTGGTTAATGACTTTATCAACTTCGATCATAGAAGAGTTTTTTTCTTCGTAACAAACAAGATTTGAACTCTTGTCGTACGCAAACCAGTTTCCATCCTCCATTCCTTCGTGCGTTCTCCAAAGTATGTTGAAGAAATTCATAACTTTCCCTGTCTTCACAAAATCTTCGGAAATATTTAGAGTTTGCAATGGAGCAAAGTTTGTTGAGTCAGTCAGAATTTTTAACAATTCAGCTTTATTGAGAACGAGGTGAGTCCAGTTGTAACCAGTCGGTTTGTTTGAAATCAGCAAGGTCAACAAATCAGAATATTTCTGGGTGCTGGATACGGTTGTATCCGTCGAAGCAGCCGATCCAGTGTTTCCATCTCCTTCAACAGCGACCTTTAGCGCAAGCTGACTCATATCGCGGGACATGTTATATCCTATCCGCTGCAAAGCAATTGACACCAGATTTTGTTTTACTCTACGTTTTGCTTCGTAGGTAAACTCGATCTCTGTTCCGAATTTTTCCAGCTTAACAGTTTTTTCTTTGGTATATATTTTTGTCTTAGAAAGAACTCCACCTTCAACGGTCTTTTTCATTTTAGCTTTTTCACCTGAGAAATCCAGAGCTATAGCGTCGATGCTACCGCCAGTAATGAACTCCTTTGAAGCACAAAGATCTTCGAGACGCAATTCACCGGCATCCCAATTCATGCCAAGTTCAAGTTGCTCCGATATCCAGGCAGGAACTAGAATCTTTGAATTTGGGGTTCTGAAAAAATCTTCAAGAATCGCGCGCCCACTCCTTAAATCTATGCCGCTTGCCAGGAA
>JAIOQL010000513.1 GCA_021413405.1 Leptospira sp. | reverse complement strand
CAACAGTACGAAGTCGCAGGAAATTGACCCTCAGAGTTCGGAGGAAATTTTATGGAATCCGGTAAAAGCCAGGCATCTCGGTTATTCGCGAGTAAAGATCACTCCCTTCTGTTCTGGAAGGTTTTAGTGAGACAGCCGGAAATTGTCAGCGGAGAACTATCTGCAAATCGCGAAATGACTATCCGTATGGTTCAAAATCATCCGGAGGTTTTTTTCTCGCGTGATCGTTCTGCTTTCGTTGCCAATGTAAAATCTCTTCTTAAAAATTCACGAAATCTGAATCCGGAAACCCTCGAATCTTTTACTCTTCGGGTTTTTGAATCCCTGTCGAAGGAATTTGACTATCTGAATAACAGGAGCGGCCGTTTTTCGATTGATATTTTATTTCAGGTCATAGAAATTCTTTGCCTCCAAAATAATCCGGAAGAAGCAGGGGCCAAAATGAATTTGCGTCTGCCTGATTTTGGATTGGAAGTTATGCTTCCATATATAAAAGCCTATGTCCAGATTTCTTCAAAACTTTCTGCATTGAATACAATTAAGAATGCTTCAGCTCAAATCGAGGAAATTATCTTCGAAGTTTCTGTCAAATTTCCGGACATTCAGATTCTTGCCCTTGAATCAATGGTCAGAATATTCATAGCCCAGTTGGTGCTTTCCGAAAAATATCATTGTGATAACCTGCTAAATGCATGGATGAATGAATATGGATTTAGTGATTCTGAAATGCAACGAATCCTGAAATATATCCCATTAACAACGCCGATCAAAGACTTTCGGGTGCAATATGTTCAGGGAATCAAATCTTCAAAGGTCTCAAATGATTCCAATTCAGACGTAATGCTGCTCAGGACGCTTTCAAATTATTTCACTTCATGGGTAATGCGAACATCAGAATTAATCCCCTCCTATGTGTGATTCCATGAAATTTCAGTTTTAGTGATATCCTGATTTCATTGGTACCGCAAGAAATCCTGAAATCCGATAGAATGTGTTTTAATTTCCGGTGTTTTCGCTGTTTGGTAGTCTCCCTGAGCATTTTTCTTTGCTCATGCTCTCCGGTAAAAAAAAGATAC
>JAIOQL010000512.1 GCA_021413405.1 Leptospira sp. | reverse complement strand
TTCCTCAAGGGTAGTCATGCTACGACGGATTCCCGTCCAGGTTTATCGTAAAATCTATTACAAAATCAGAAGATGAACATTGAAAAATTCATTTTTCCGAAATCCAGGCATAAATCAAAAATATTAGTAGCCCGATCTATTGCTCAAGTAACCGAATATGTAGCGTAATTTTATTTGCTTTAATGTGTATCTGTTATAAACTAACTTTCAGATGAGCCAGATTTCCTATTTTTATTATTCTTTCGTACTTTTGATCCGGGATAGATTTTTTTCAATATTCATTTTTTTGCTGACATCGGTAATTTCTTATTTTTTATTTCTATCTTTCAATATTCAAACCTTAGCTAGCGGACTGGTTAAAACGAGCATTCATCCGGTCTTTAATTCGATTCCTTTTTACATTCAAATTCTTTGTTTGACCACATTCGCTCTTCTCGCTATTATTAAAGCGGTACATTCACTTGGAGATATCGGGGTAATGTTAGCTGTCGGTGGAAACCGGATAGGTTGCATACTCATACTTATGCATAAGGATATACTGCTTCTATTAAGCGGGTATCTTTTGGCATTCATTGTTCAAATTTTTGCTTTGACTGATTCCGTTTGGGCAGGTATTTCAATTAGAGATATATTTCTAAATCTGATTAACGCATTAGGACAATCATTGCTTATATCACTTTCCGCTACAATTATAGCCGGATTTTTCATAACATCCATCGATCCATATCAGGCCATCCGGAGGCAGAAATGATTCTGAAGGTATTTGATCTTTCGAAGTCATACGAAAAAAATTCGGTAGTACGCTCCGTCTCATTCGATATCAATCATTCGGACTATGTTGCAATTGTTGGCCCGTCCGGTTCCGGAAAAACGACTCTCCTGTCTCTTTTAACAGGAATGTTAAAACCAACGTCTGGAGAAATATCCTATAATAATGAAAAACTTTCCAGACTTTCCAAATCGGGTCTTTCAAGAAAGAGAGCAACCGATGTTGGACTGATTTTTCAATTCAGTGAACTGATCGGATCTCTGAGCGTAAGAGAAAACATCTTACTCCCTGCCGTATTTACCGGTAAATTTTCTCCTGACGAATACAACGAAAAATGCGATTACCTGATTGAAAAATTGGAGCTGAATGACATAAGTAATAAATTACCGCGCATGCTTTCTGGTGGACAGATTCAGAAAGCAGCGATTGCACGTTCCCTGATAAACGACCCGGATATATTGCTGGCAGATGAACCATCAGGAGATCTTGATCCTGAGAATAGTGCCCTGGTACGCGAACTTTTTAGTGAATACAACAAAAATGGACTAACCATACTTCTCGTAACACACGACATGAAACTGGCTTTCGATGCTAAGACGATATATGAAATGAGAGACGGTCAATTCACAAGGACTTTGAAATGAAAAAATATCTGGGAATAGATATTGGAGGAGGAAGCATTCGTGGAAGTGTTGTTGATGAATCAGGGAAAATCTACAGTGAACATCGTGAGACGACAGACAGGTTTTCTGAAAACGAAGCATTTCTATCCGCAGTTGAAAGAGTAATAGAAAAAAACTTTAAATCTGAAAAATTTGAAAAGATTGGAATCGGCAGTCCCGGGCCAATTGATATTGATACCGGTTTCATTTTTTCTTCTGCGAATCTGGTAAATTTGAAAAATACGCCGATTATTCCGCACATTGAAAAAAAATTCAACCTTCCTGTCAGATTCAACAACGACGCAAATTGCGCCGCGTTAGGCGAATTTCATTTTGGAAAGGGAAAGGGTTTCACGAATCTGATTGTCCTTACCCTGGGCACCGGCCTTGGTGGAGGGTGGATCAACAATGGGAAAATTTACAACGGCTACAAAGGGAACGGAATGGAAGCGGGCCATGTAACTGTTGTTATGAACGGTGCAAAATGTGGATGCGGTCAAAATGGCTGTGCGGAAAGTTATTTTAGTGCAAGAGGGCTCGTGAACAGATACAAAGACAGTACAGGAGACACGCTAGGATCGGCAGCTGATTTTTTTTCATTGGTGCAAAAAGGAAATCCTGTCGCTATGCAGGTTCTTGACTTTGGAATTAACGCCCTCGCAGAACTCATACGCAACCTGATTCATATAACAAACACAGAAAAAATTATTTTCGTTGGCGGATTAACAAGGTCATATGATATATTTGGAAAACAGCTTATAGAAAAGGTAAATGAAATTATTTTTCCTGTTTTCAGAAACTATACCAAAATTGAAGTGGGCAGCACGTTAGCCGGAACCCTTGGTGCTGCGGCTCTATGTTTCGAGATTTAACTAAACCGAGGAAACGATGGAAAATTGTATTTTTTGCAAAATCGCGGAACGAAAAATTCCAGCAAATATTCTCTTTGAAAATGAGGAGATGCTTGTTTTCCGGGACGTTAATCCTGTCGCCCCGGAACATTTTCTCTTTATTCCAAAGAGACACATTGAATCAATGGATATAATTTCTGGAGAGGATTCCTCTCTCATTGGCCGGATTCTGAAGAAACTTTCAGAATTTGCAAATGAGAATGGATACAATAAAAAAGGCTACCGGATCGTGAACAATATGGGAGAAGACGGAGGGCAGACGGTTTTTCATCTGCATTTTCATTTACTTGCCGGAAGACAATTTTCCTGGCCCCCGGGATAATTTATGAGAAAATTTGCCATAGGTATTTTAATCAGCCTCCTTGCCATAATTCTTCTGGCATATAAATTTGATCTGAATGAATTTTATAAGATCAAAGACGGAATTTCATATATTTACTTTTTACCGTTTGCGATGTCCGGTCTCTTCGGCTATTCTTTATTTTCTCTGCGGTGGTATTTGCTTCTGGAAAAGAAAATAAAATTTAAGCACGCATTTGCATGCTGCATCCTCGGTGGTGGCGCAAATATGGTTCTGCCTGCGCGTGGAGGCGACCTTCTCCGGATATACTATTGCAAATCGGAAACCGGTATACCTTATGCCGGCCTTCTCTCCAAAATGTTCATTGAGAAAGTCATCGATTTCATAACAGTAATCCTGATTGGTCTGGTATCTTTTTTCCTTCTCGGTATGAACAGTGACACCGAAAGTTACGCGATTTTCACTTACTCTGCGATACTGATCCTCGGAATAGTCGTTTCACTTTTTCTTGTAAGATTTAAGAACGCCCTGATCGTGAATATTCTTTCCGGTTCTTTCAGACTAATCGGCAAGGATCATTTCTTTGAGGTAAAATTAAAACATCACATCATCGAAATCGGGGAATTTTTAACTCTAAAAACTTTCTTTTTTCCCGGAATCCTAACAGTGGTGATGTGGTTGACTGCATACTTTTTGGGTTACTATTGCATCCAGGAGCTGATAGGAATTCGCATAACGTATGTTGAAACACTTTTCATAATGTTCTGCGGGGCAATGGGTGTTGCGGTTCCTTCTGCTCCGTCAGGAATTGGAGTTTACCACGCTGCCGTTATTGGTGGATTCACTCTCCTCGGGAGAACTTCCGGAGAAGGACTCGTTTTCGCAACAGCAACGCACCTGTCACAGTTTATGATTTTTTCTCTGATGGCACTCTTCGTTTATCTCTACTGGACCTGGAGACGCAGGCATAAAAAATAATTCCGTCTGACGACATATAAAATGGCTTACCGGACTTTAAATCCTGCGACAGAAGTTCTTGTAAAAGAGTTTCCATTGAATTCGGAAACGGAGATCGGTGATTCGCTACGGTCACTTGAAAAAACCTGGCAAAACTGGATGGAAACAGGCATACCGGAAAGATCTGCTCAAATTGCAAAAATTTCAGGTGTTCTTCGAACAAACAAAGAGGAACTGGCAAAGATTATAGCCATAGAAATGGGAAAACCTCTTGTACAGGGAAAAGCGGAAATTGAAAAGTGTGCTGACCTGATCGATTATTTCTCTGCAAATTCATCAACTTTCTTATCTCCGGAATTTCTCAAAACGGAATACCAGAAAAGCTATGTAACATTTAAACCACTCGGAATTATTTTAGCTATAATGCCATGGAACTATCCCTTCTGGCAGGTTTTCCGATGCGCAATCCCTGCATTAATTGCCGGCAATGGAATTGTAACGAAGCATGCATCCAACGTCCCTCAATGTGCACTCGCAATTGAAGAAATATTGAATCATTCCGGAATCCCATACCGGAATATTTTCGCAAATGCGATCCAGATTGAAAAAATAATCTGCGCGCCAGAGATTTCAGGAGTTTCATTCACTGGAAGTGTGAAAGCAGGAAAAATTCTCGCGGCAATCGCCGGACGGGAAATGAAAAAAACTATTTTGGAACTGGGAGGATCTGATCCATACATCGTTCTTGCGGATGCCGACCTCGACTTAGCGACTCAGAAATGCACCGAAGGAAGACTTGTTAACAACGGACAAAGCTGTATCTCTGCGAAACGATTCATCGTCCATTCTTCTATCAAAAAAGATTTTGAAGAATTATTCATATCTAAAATGGAGAAAAATATTTTCGGTGATCCGTTAGGCGACTTCTCTCTCGGGCCTCTTGCAAGAAAAGATATCAGGGAGGACATTCATTCACAGGTTTTAACGAGTATCGGATCAGGAGCCGTTTGCCTGACGGGTGGAAAAATTCCGGAAATGAAAGGATACTATTATCCCCCCACAATTTTAACGGACATCAATGAAGAAATGTCTGTCTGGACTGAAGAAACATTCGGACCTGTTGCTCAGCCGGGATACTGAAAGAGCTGAAAAAATTGCCTGCGACAAAATTCAGGCGGGAACATGCTTTATAAATGATTTTGTAAAATCTGATCCGAGATTTCCGGTCGGTGGAATAAAATATTCCGGGTTCGGAAGAGAACTCGGAAGTTACGGATTAAAAGAATTTGTAAATATTAAAACGATAAAAGTGAAATAATATTCCTTTTACATTTTTCCGAATGCCGCAATCACTTCCGGTGGTGCCTGGATCAGTTCGACCAGAACTCCTTCCGAGGATAACGGAAATTCATCATTTCCTTTCGGGTGAATAAAACAAACGTCATAGCCGGCAGCACCTTTTCTGATTCCACCCGGAGTAAATCTCACACCTTTTTGTGTGAGCCAGTCAACAGCACTTTTGAGATCATCAATCCACAAACCGAAATGATTCAACTTTGGTTCATGAACCTTTGGACTCTTAGTAGCATCGATCGGCATCATCAGATCGACTTCAACTGCAAGAGGCCCTTCCCCCATCCTGACAATGTCTTCATCGACATTTTCTTTTTCACTCCGGAATTGACCGGTTCTGGTGAGGCCCATGATATCAACCCAGAATGCAGAAAGTTTATCTTTATTTTCACCGCCGATCGCGATCTGTTGAATTCCTAAAACTTTGAATGGCCTCATTGATTTTTCCTGGATTGCATAATTGGCTCCTGTGACGGGCCAGTTGCAAGAATGAAAATTTTATAAATAAATTCAAGGTAAAAATTTACTTTCCCCAAAACCGGATAAAATTAAAATCCTTTCTGTGGCTGATGATGATAAGGAAATTCCTCTTTCAGAAAAACTGAAGAATTTATTAAAATTCGATAGCTTCCGGAATATCCCTAACTTTATAGAATTCCTTGAAAAGGGTCTGGAACGGGAACTTTTTCATGATCCGGAGAAAGAAAAAAAACCAATCCCGGTTGAAGATCTCCCCGTTGATCTGGCTCTGCGTCAATCCAGCTCTATTAGAAAACTCTATGAGCACATTTTTCCAATCACACATGTTTTTAAGACAACTTACAGGTATAACGGAGAGTTCCTCGAAAACTTCATGCCAATTACGAACGGAGATTATATCGGACGCGGCTCGTATAAATTCGTTTATAAACTTCCATGGAATCAGGTTGTAAAAGTCGGAAAATCAAAATGGCTCTCCGATCCTCTTTTTGGTTCATTGTACAAAGAAGTTTCGAAACATCTCGAAAAATATCTAAAACCTGAGGAATTAAACCTGAAAGAATTCCTGCAAAGAAAATCTTATTTCGAATCATCGAGAGAACTGATTGATTTCAAATTCAAGCGGCTTGGCCTCGAAAGATTACATTACTGGAAATTAAAATCTCTTATTCCGGATCTCGTTATGCCGACCAGATTTTTTATGGGAATCCGGTACCGCTCGCGTCCTTTTCTTTCTCCGCTTGTGACGATGACTCCATGCGACAATCAAAAACTTCTGGCGGGAAAACATCTGAAAGAATTCATCAGGGTAAATGAAAAAATAAAGAAAAATCTTATCGAAGATACTTTTTTTCCGAAATGGGAACTGAATTTTGATACTCACCGGTTTGGAATTGTGAACAAATCAAAATTAAAAAAAATTGCATTCGATTTTCACCGTGTCATCGAAGCGACAAGATACCTTGTGGAAAAAGAAAAACTCATTCTCGATCTTCATTCAGAAAATATCATTATTACAATTCCCGATTTCGAACTCAAAATTTTCGATTACCATGTTTTTGATGAACATCTGTATGAACCCAGTCTTGAAAATCCTTCACCTGAAATCGATCACATCAAACTGATTGAAGAATTTATTTCTTCTTTTGAACTTTGATCAAAAAAAATCAGATTTCCAGTTCAAGTTCAAGGTTCATCCGGTATTCGGTATTTTCTACTGAAGCGGCGATTCTGGCTCCAATTTCAGTGGCTCTCTTCCGGATAATTTTTCCTCCAAGCCCGGGCCGGTCCGATTCAGTATGTGAGGTGTTTGCTTTGTGTTCAATGCAAAATGATTTCTGGTTCATTTCGAATCTCCACCTGGATTTCCCATGACCATATCTCAAATCATTTGTTATACATTCACTTACTATGGCAAATAGGGCAGACCGGGTCGCAAACAAAGCGGGTTTTGAAAACAATTCTTCAAGTTTGGGCTGTTCCGGGCAAAGAACAGTTACTGTGCGGCCGGAATCAGTGTACCGGCGGGTAATCGTATACATCATGGCTGTAATCAATTCCTGATGTATAAGAGAATACTCCTCAGCCATTGCGAGGCCGGTACGTAAGCTCCGGAGACAATTTCTAACTTTGTCTTTGAGCTGGTACACTGATTCGGGCAGATATGGCAATGCGGAAACTTTATCAACTGTTACTGCAAGATCAGTAAGACTCGAACCCATCGCATCATGAATTTCACGATACAGTTTTTCTCTTTCTGTCAGAATTGTTTCCTGTATTGCCCGTCTTCTTGAAATCAGGGATTCAACACGCGCCAGAAGTTCCAGAACATTAAATGGTTTTGTTATATAATCATCCGCACCATGCGATAGGCCTTGAAGCTTCGACTCAACTTCAGACCTCGCAGTCAGCAGAATGAAGGGAACCTTGGAATACATTTTGTTCAATCGGATCGTCTCGAGAACTTTGAAACCATCACAATCCGGCATTAGAAGATCAGAAATAATTACATCTGGAATTGAATTCAAAAGACTCCGGATTGCCCTGTTCCCATTTGCAACCGTTCGAACCCTGAATTTTCCGGAAAATGTTCGAAACAGAAATTTCCTGAGTTCCCTGTTGTCTTCTGCAATCAGCACCATCGGTGCAAGCCTGTCAAAATTTCTCCGGAGACGGTCTTCTCCTGGTGGAGAGATCTGGCTTCCTTTTTTTGCGGGCAGATTTATTTCAATTTTCTCTGATATTGCAATACGATTTACTATTGGAAATAGAATCGTAAACCTTGCTCCACCCTGGATTCCTGTATCCAAACTGAGTTTCCCGTTGTGTAATTTTATAAATTCCAGAGCAATCGGTATCCCCAGGCCGAATCCTCCAGATTTGCTTTTTCGCTTACCTGCAAGAATTTCGTCTGTTTCTGATGCAGGAATTCCGGAACCGGTATCCTCAATTTCAACTGATAGAGTATCTCCGACTCTATTCAATTTTATCTGAATTTCTCCCCGGCGCGTGAATTTTATTGAATTCATAAGAAAATTGGAAATAATCCGGTCTATTTTTTCCGGATCAATGTCCATAAAAAGTTCCTGCTCTGTCGTATGGAAATTTAGTAATAATCCTTTCGAAGTCGCAAGCGGGTTAAATGCTTCTGCTAATTTATGCAACCTTTTCACAATATTTTCCCGGCGAAGGTTTATCGGAGATGCATGACGTTCAATTTCTGCAATCGTCAACAGATCGTCCAAACGGCGAAGTGTATCTTCCGAGTTCTGTCGTGCTACGTTCAACAATTTTCTGACTTCAGCCGGAATATCTTCCCTGGTTAGTGCTGTGTCTATCGGGGCGAGGATCAGGCAAATAGTAGTTCTGAGATCATGCGAAACTCCGAGAAATAATTGTCGGCGGGACTGATCCAATGCCCGGATTGTTTCGTTTGACTCGCGAACTTCCTGGGTTTGCCGGTTAACCTCACTCGTTAAATCGGTTGTAAGAGCCTCTAACCGGCGGTTTGTATCCGCATGCCGTCGTATCACCGCGACAGACATATCGTAAAAGATCCAGCTTTCTTAGAACATACAGCAATGATAGTAAGAAGAATCGAAGACAATGAGGCAATGATCACAAGGACCAAAGCTCCTTTGAAAACCTAGCGGAGATAAAAACTATATGCAGCAGGAAATGGAATAGCAGATAAAAAAAGCAAAATCAAAAAAAGAGATGTAGAGTAAAGAAAGCGAAACAGGGTATCCGGATTTCTATCATAAAAATTTTTAAAGAAACCGATAGATGCGATCGGATAAAGTAGAATAGGTAATATAATCAGGCATGAGTTTATAAGGTATTCATGAATGAATATATAGGCAATTGATCTGAATCCGGCAGCAAATGAACCGAAAAGAAAAGACATCATTCCAAAGTATAGATAGGCTCTTTCTTTTCTCCAGAAAATAAAAAGAAATAAATGATATAGGCCAATATAGAGAAAAACCGAAATCGACAGAACATGCCTGATCACAAATTCGGTATAACTTTCAACAATTTTTTCCGTTGTCCCGATCATGAATTCGTTCTGTAAGATCCCGCCTATCCCTGCGAAACTACGAACCCGAATAGCGAGAGCATTTGTCTTATCGCGCCTGATCAGCCGTTCCGGAATTCCATAAATATCCATTCCACTGTCCGGTTTTATCAATTCTCCGCCGGCCCCGATGAGCCCTCTTTTT
>JAIOQL010000511.1 GCA_021413405.1 Leptospira sp. | reverse complement strand
GGTAACAGCCAATATCCATTAACCTTTTTATATTAAGATTTATTTCAGAACGTAAATCCCCTTCTACAACCTTCTCGGCTTCAATTACTTTTCTGATAGCCGATTCCTGGGAATCATTGAGATCTTTAACCCGTATATTTTCATCCACATCCGCTTTCGCGAGAATCTTTTTGGAAGAAGATCTTCCTATGCCATAAATATATGTCAGTCCTACTATGATCCGTTTATCTCTTGGTAAATCGACGCCTGCAATCCTTGCCATTCTTATCTCTGCCTTTGTTTATGTTTGGGATTCGAGCAAATGACCCGAATGACGCCCTTGCGCCTGATTATCTTACAACTTGTACAAATTTTTTTGACTGATGTTCTAACTTTCATTGTAATTCCTATTTTTTACGGTAAGTAATTCGACCCTTTGTTAAATCGTAAGGAGACAACTCCACTGTAACTTTATCGCCTGGAAGAATCCGAATATAATGCATCCGCATTTTCCCGGAAATATGAGCCAGAACCTTATGGCCATTTTCGAGTTCTACACGAAACATTGCATTTGGAAGTGGTTCCATAACGGTTCCATCTACTGTGATCGCTTCTTCTTTAGCCAATTAGCCAAGCTCCTTTTTAATCTTCGCAGCAATATCCTGCATTGAACCAAGACCATCTATTTCACGAAGCGAACCCTTTTTTCTGTAATAATCGAGGAGCGGTAAGGTCTTGCTATTATAGTTGGCCAGTCTGTTTTTAATCGTTTCTTCATTGTCATCGGCTCTGCCTTCTTTTATGGCACGATCTAAAAGCCTTTTAACGAGATCAGCATCCGGAACAGCCAGATTAATAACTGAATCCAATTTGATACCAAGTTCTGTTAGTAATTTTCCAAGTGCATCAGCCTGCTCAATTGTGCGGGGAAATCCATCCAGTAGAAATCCTGTAGAACAATCCTTTTCCCGAAGCCTTTCGCCTATAATTCCAATAACTACGGAATCCGGTACAAGATCACCGGCTTCCATAAACTTCTGAGCTTTGAGTCCCATCTCAGTTCCGGATTTCACTGCATTCCTTAAAATATCACCCGTCGAAATCTGTGGAATTTTATAATCATCACAAATTATCTTGGCTTGCGTTCCCTTCCCGGCTCCCGGGGGTCCCATGAAAATTAACCGTTTCATGATCAGGCTCTACCCTTGATCTTGGATTTTTTCATGAACCCTTCATAATTTCTCATCAGCAATTGCGATTCAATTTGCTTGAGAGTTTCGAGAGCGACGCCCACCATAATCAAAAGCGATGTTCCACCAAATGTATAAACCAGAGCCCCACCACCTGTGTTGCTTCCCAAGTTTAAG